>JBBSEO010000043.1:0-12308 GCA_038239645.1 Chthoniobacterales bacterium
CTCGCCACCTACGTGAATTATCGCGCCGGCATCGGCCATCGCGAGAGTTTCTACCGCTGCTAATTCGGGCCGTCGGCCGCGCGGCGAATTGACGGAGCGACGTTCGCACCGAATGGTGCGGGATGGCTTACGAATTACCGAAACTCCCTTACGCCTATGACGCGCTCGAGCCACACATCGATGCGCGAACGATGGAAATCCACCACACCAAGCATCATCAAACCTACATCACCAATCTCAACAATGCGCTGAAGGATCACGCCGAACTGGCGAAGAAGTCAGTGGAAGATTTGATCAAGGACCTGAGCGCGGTGCCGGAGAGCATTCGCACCGTTGTCCGCAACAACGGCGGCGGCCACGCCAACCATTCCATGTTCTGGCAGATCATGGGTCCAGGCAAAGGCGGCGAACCCACGGGCAAATTGGCCGATGAGATCAAGTCGACCTTTGGCAGCTTCGATCAGTTGAAGGAGAAAATGGCCGCCGCCGGCGCGGGCCGCTTCGGCAGTGGCTGGGCCTGGCTGGTAAAAAACCAGAGCGGAAAGCTCGAAGTGATCTCGACCGCGAACCAGGACTCGCCCTTGATGGAAGGGCAGACGCCCCTGCTCGGGGTGGACGTCTGGGAACACGCCTATTATTTGAATTATCAAAATCGCCGCCCGGATTACATCAAGGCCTGGTGGAACACGGTGAACTGGGACGAAGCGGGGAAGCGCTACGCGAGTTAACAAATTCCCCCGAGATCCCGTTAGCCCGGAGCATCGCGCGCTTTCTATCTCTCAAACGGGTGGAGCGCTCACTTCTGCGGACGCGGACCGAACGGTGAAGTGGAAACGCGCGCGTCGGAATTTAGGTTTTCAGCCGAGGGCAGCGTGAGTCGGAACGCGGTCCAATCGCTTTCGTATTCGAACAGGACAAGCTCGCCCTGATGAGCGACGGCCAACTCCTGGGCGATGCTTAGGCCAAGGCCCTGGCCCTCGATCGCCGAGCCGCGACCGCGCGCAAAGCGCTCAAAGATGAACGGCGCCCGTTTTCACGTCGCGCGGCAATGCGCACCCGACCACCGCGGCGATTATATTTCACCGCGTTATCGACTAGATTTTGCAGGAGCAGAGAAATGGCGAAACGATCTCCATGAATCATCAGCGGCCGCGGAATTTCGGTTTCAACCACGATCCCTTCCGGCTCGGCCAGTGCCTGTAAATCGTCGCGCACCCCATCGAGGATTTCGCTGAAATCGAAAGTCGTGGCTTTTAGCTCCAGGCGGCCGGCATCGGCGCGCGCGAGCAACAAGAGGTTTTCCGCGATGGAGGCGAGCTGATGTGTCTGGTGGAGCAATGCATCAGCCCGCCGCAATTGGGCGGGCGGTGTTTCGGGATCGCGCAGCATTTCTTCGACCCCGGCGCGCAGGACGGCCACCGGCGTTTTGAGATGATGGGAGGCGTCGGCGGAAAATCGGATGGATTGTTCGAAGCTGCGCTGCAATCGATCGAAAGTGCGATTGAGAACCGAAACCAGCGCGGCAATTTCGTCGTGCGCTTCTGGCATCGGCAGCCGTTGATCGAGGTTTCGCGGCGTGATCTGTGCCGCCGCGCGCTCAATTTTTTCCACCGGGCCGAGCGCGCGTTGCGCGACCCACCGGCCACCGAGAAGGACCACCAGGAGGACGGTAGGAATTGCGCCGAACATTCCGAAAATGATGTCGCGCCCGATGGTGTTAATCTCCGCCAGGTCGCCGGCGATGGTTAAGTGCAGATCGTCGGCAGCGACGGTCAAGACGCGATAACGCCGCGCCCTGAGAGTGAGATTCCGCGCGCTCGTTGGCCTCCCCGCGCCGAAATCGGCTCCGGGCGAGCGGTAGCGAATATCCCCGCGCGCATCGCGCAGGTCGACCAGGCGCGACGGTTCCAGCCAACGCAATTCTCTCAGCTCGGCGTCGGGCGCACGACGAAGCTGACGTAACATCTCCTCGCCCTCGGCGCGCAAGCGGGAATCGAACGCCCGCATTTCGGCAAAATGCATCAGACTCCAAGTCGTCCCCGCGCCGGCAATAGTGGCAATAATGCCGAGGCTGGCGGCGTAGAGCGCGATTTTCCATCGCAGCGGCCAGCGTTTCATTCCGAGAGACTGTAGCCGGTGGCGGACAGTGTGGATGAGGAGTGGGGTCCCGAGTTTTTTACGCAGCCGTCCGACAAACACTTCGACCAGCTTGGTGTCGTATTCGTGTTCGCGCGCCCAGACGCGTTCGCAAAGTTCCGTGCGGGTAAAAACGCGGCCCGGTTCACGCATCAGGACTTTCAGCAGCGTCAGTTCACGCGTGGAAAGATCGATCCGCTGGCCGCCGCGTCACCTCCTGATCGCTGAGACGAAATTGCAAATCACCAACACGCAACTCCAGCTTCGGCGCTTCGGTAAAGCGTCGCCCGAGGGCGGTGATGCGGGCGAGGAACTCCTGCATGGCGAAAGGCTTTGCGAGGTAATCGTCCGCTCCGAGCTTCAGGCCGAGCACGCGGTCGTTCAGCTCTCCGCGCGCGGTGAGCATGATGACCCGCGTCGCGATACGGCGCTGGCGCATTTCGCGCAAAACGTCGAACCCATCACGGCCCGGCAATCCGACATCGAGCACGACGAGATCAAAAGAATTGACCGAAAGTTCGCGCAGTGCGCCTTCCCCGTCGCCGCCGCGGACATGGTCGTGTCCGCTTTCCGTTAGCGCGGAAGCGATGTGACGCGCGAGGCGGGGTTCATCTTCGACAATGAGGACTCGCATTGATCGATTGTATGTCGGCGCAGATCGAACGACACGGCAAACAGGTAACAACCGCGTTACCATTGCCGAATGGAAGTCTGCGAAATCGGCGCGCATCTTCGGAACATGAAAAGGAAAAATCTTCTACAAGGGCTCGCGGTTATTTCCGCGACGGCATTTCTGGCACTCGCTTCATCGGTCTATGCAGGGCGGCATGGCAGCGACAATCCGTTCATGCCGCAGGCGCCGATTCCGGGAATCGATAACGACGATGAAATGGACGACAAGGGCGTCGAGGTGAACGATAACGACAATGATAATGACAACGACGTGAACGACGACGACGGCGCGAGTCCGACGCCATCCACGAGTGCGTCCGCCAACGCGAGCAATGGCAGCTCTGTGGGCGCGTCGCCTTCGGCCACGCCGGACGATCGCCGCGGCCATCACCAGAATCGTCGCGGGCGCAAAGGCCCGGGCCACTAAGGTTTTTCCGCCGGCCGCGCCCTCGGTCTTGCGGAGAGGGTGACTCCGAGGGCTGGCCAGCGGCATTCTTCCTTCGGCATTCAAAGGTCATTCCGGTTCTGTGCGGAGGGGCCGTTGGGTTCGCGCTCGCCGCACAGAAAGATGGGTCTTGCGCAAGGTTAGCGACGCGTCGATTTTTCGCGCCGCGTGGCCTACTTGAACGAGAATTACCTGAAGCTCCAGGCGGGATATCTTTTCCCGGAAATCGCGCGGCGCGTGCGCGACTTCAGTGAAGCCAACCCGGAAGCGGCGAAGAAAATTATTCGCTGCGGCATCGGCGACGTCACCGAACCGTTGCCGCAGGCCGCGCGTGATGCAATGAAAAGCGCCGTCGACGAGCTGGGCCAGCGAGAAACTTTTCGCGGCTACGGACCAGTGCAGGGATACGAGTTTCTCCGCGGAAAAATTGCCCAGCATGATTATCGGGATCATGGCCTCGAGATCGCCGACGACGAGATTTTCATTTCCGACGGTTCGAAATGCGACTGCGGATTCATTCTCGACATTCTCGGGAACCGGAATCGCGTCGCGATCACCGATCCGGTTTATCCGGTCTACGTCGACACGAATGTGATGGCGGGGCATACCGGCGCACTGCGGCCCGATGGCAACTACGAAGGAATTATCTATCTTCCTTGCACGCGCGAAAACAACTTCGTTCCTGCGCCGCCTTCGGAACGGGCGGACGTCGCCTATCTCTGCTTTCCAAATAATCCGACCGGCGCGGTCGCGACGCGGGCGCAACTTGAGGGTTGGGTCGCGTGGGCGATGGAGCACGACGCTTTGCTGCTCTTCGACGCCGCCTACGAAGCCTACATTAGCGATTCCGGGATTCCGCATTCGATCTTTGAAATTCCGGGCGCGGAAAAATGCGCGGTGGAATTTCGCAGTTTTTCCAAGACCGGCGGATTCACGGGCGTGCGCTGCGGATTTACCGTGATGCCGAAGACCGTGCTTGCACAGACAGTGGCCGGCGAAAAAATGTCGCTGCATCCGTTGTGGCATCGGCGATGGAGCACGAAGTCGAACAGCGTGAGCTATCCGGTGCAGCGCGGCGCGGAGGCGCTCTATAGACCGGAAGGGAAATCGCAGGTCCGCGAGTTGATTGAGCATTACATGGGCAATGCGGAGATCCTGAGTGCAGGCGCTCGCGCGGCGGGGTTCGCCGTCCACGGCGGAAAGAATGCGCCTTACATCTGGGTCGAAACGCGCCCGGGCAAAACCAGCTGGGAAACTTTCGATTGGATGTTGCGCGAGCTGAACGTGGTCATCACGCCCGGCAGCGGCTTTGGCTCAAAGGGCGAAGGTTATTTTCGGATTTCCGCTTTTAATAATCGCGCGAATGCAGAGGAAGTGGCGCGTCGGCTGCAATCGGCAAATTAGCGGGTTGTCGGCGGGCTTGAAGGCGAATAAAGATATTCTTCCCGCGTGCCTGGCCGTAATCTCCCGCAACTCTATCGCTTCTGTGTTCTGATCACCGGTGACGGCGCGAAGGCGCAGGAGGTATTTCAGGATACGGTGCGCGAGGCCGCCTTTCACTCCGCCAACGGCGAACCGCCGCCGGACCGCTACTGGTTTTTTCGCGAGGCGCGTTGGCGTTGCCATGCCCTGGCCGAGAAAGAAGCAAAGCCGGAGGAGATGGCGCATCGGACGGCCGACCTCGCACCGAAGGCGAAAGAGCAGATCGAACGGCTCGAGCCGAATCAACTGGCGTCGTGGATTTCCGCCGCGCCCGAACCGCAGCGGAGCGCCATGGCGCTTTATTATCTGAATCAGTTTTCCTATCGCGAGATCATGGCGATTTTAGAGATCAAACTCAGTGTCCTGGCGCAGGCGCTCGATCTGGGTCGCCGGGAATTTCAGGCTTGGTTGGACACAACGGTGCCTGCCGAATGAGAAAAGGACTGCGAACTCTGGCCGCTTGCGCGCCGGTCGATCATGATTTGGCGAAGGAACGCCGCATGCGCACGGCGATCGCGCGCGCGAAGAATTCCGACGCGTTTGCCGCCCAACAGAATTTTGATCGCGCGATTACGAAATTAGTGCGGGCCACAGACGTGCCACCGACGATCGCAGAATGGTTCGCGAACGAGAAGCTGGCCGAAGGAACGAAGCGAAGCATTTTCCGGACGGTTTTTCATCCCGCGATCCTCGCGACCGCGTTCGCGCTCGCGGTCATCGCGGTCATTGCGTGGCTAAAATTCGACGAGCAGGTGCACGCCTTCCCGGGACTATCGGTCGCGAAACATTTGCTCGCACAGGCGAGCACGACACGGATCGTGGATTTGCCGCCAGTGCAGGCCGAAGCGGGCGCGATGGGTGATTTTTTCCTGATGAAGCACCGGCTCAATCACTATGATGTGCCGGAAGAATTCGCCCAGTTCCTGACGACGGGAGCGCGCGTTTACGATGACGACGAAGCCGGGCGGGTCGGTCAAATCGCGGTGTCGGAGAAGCGGATGCAGTATTTTCTTTTTCCCGCGCGGCGCGATTCCAAGAGCGGGCAACCCGAGGAATTTTCGGGCTGGCGCACGCTGGAACAGGACGGCTGGTCGGGAGCGGTGCGCTCGAAAAATGGCGTTATTTTTATGGCCGTCTTGCGCGGGCCGGAAAAGGAACTTGCGCCGTATTTGAAAGTGCCGCCGTCGCATTGACAGCCGCGGAAGGCCGAGAAACTTTGCCCCCCGCCACGCCAGGGTAGCTCAGTGGTAGAGCAGGGGACTCATAAGCCCTTGGTCGGGAGTTCAACTCTCCCCCCTGGCACTTCCCGGGCGCGTCGCTTGGGCCAGTAACTGGCAGGCCCGCAAATCAAGCTTCCCGGAAGCGAGCACAGGAATCGTCTCGATTTGTGAAACGCGCTTGGGAATCCACAAATTCGGAACGCCCATGGTGGAAAGCTTTTGGCGAAGCTGCGCGAGGTCGAGCGCGGTCGTGCTCAGAAGGAGCAGCGCCTCGCCTTTGGCGGGATCAGTCACGCTCATGATGGCAATCTGCCGCTCGCCTCCATCGAGACCGGCAGCTTCGATAATCTTTTGCTCGACCAATTCGTGCGGCACCATTTCGCCGCCGATCTTCGAGAAACGCGAAAGTCGTCCCTCGATATAGAGGAAACCGTCGCGATCGAAGCGCCCGATGTCGCCGGTTTTCAGCCAGCCGGCCCGCAGCACCGCATTCGTTTGGGCGCGGTCTTTCAGGTAGCCTTCGAAAATGTTCGGGCCGCGCAGCCAGAGCATCCCCGAATCGTAAATCGTTAGCTTCTCGCCGGTGTCAGGCGAACGAATTTCGGCGGCAAGACCAGCCGCCATCTTTCCGACCGAACCAAGACGGTAGAGCGTTGGCTCGATCAAATCGGGGCGATCGGGCGGCGGATTTGGCATGTTCACGGAAACGACCGGCGACGTTTCGGTGAGTCCGTAGCCCTCGTAAATGCGCTTGCCGAATTTCTCTTCAAATCGTTCCGCGAGATCGAGCGGCATTTTCTCGGCCCCGACGATCACGAGACGCGCCGATTTCAACTGCTCGGCCTCGGCTTTGCGCAGGTAACCGCGCAGGAAGGTCGGCGTCGCCAGGAGGACCGTCACTTTGTAACGCTCCACCAGGGCAGCGTTCGATGCGGCCTCGAGCGGATTCGGATAGGTGACGATGAGAACGCCTTCGATCAGCGGATACCACAGGGTCACAGTACACCCGAAGCTGTGAAAAAATGGCAGGGAGGCGAGGAGCGAATCGTCCGGCGTAGCGTCGAGCATGACGCTGAATTGCTCGACGTTGCCGATAACGTTGTGATGCGAAAGTACGACGCCTTTGGGCTCGCCACTGCTGCCGCTGGTGAAAAGGAGAACTGCTTCATTGTGATCGCCGGTCAGCGGTAGCTTGAGGATTCGGATCAGAACTGACGCAGGCAGAATGAGCGCAGTCAGCCACCAGAAAAACACCTTCGGTTTCATCGGCGGCAGGACGCGATCGAGTAGAAGAACATTTTTCGGCCACGGAAACTCGGGGAGCCGGGTCTGAAAGGCCGTTGCCGTAACGGCGGTTTCGATCTCCGCGAGCGAAATAGCGTGCGCGATTGCCTCGTTCGACGCGGTGAAATTCAAATCGACCGGAACTTTCCCGGTGAGGGCAACGGCAAGGTTCGCGACCACGGCGCCCTTGCCGGAAGGAAGCACGACCGCCATTCGCCTTTGCTGATCCTGATCGCGAAGAAAACGGCTGAGAGCGATTGCCGCCCCGAGCAGTTTTCCGCGGCTCAGGCGGGAGTGATCCAGGCCGTCGATCACCGCGGTGGCGAAGGGCGATCGCTTTAATCCACGCAGCGCCCGCGAAGCGAGATGATCGTGCAGCTCTGGCCGCTCATTAAAGCAGTCCGCCCCGAGCTTGAGCAAATCCTCGTGGAGTTGCGCGCTCGTCGCTTCCACCGCGGTCAGCGGTTTCCCAAAACCGACGGTCGCGCGATAGGGGAGTTGCCGCGGCCATTTCCGAAAAAACTTGCCGCCGCGATACGAAAAGATCGAGCCCCAGAGCTGATCGAGAAAGACCGGCACGACCACGGACTGGGCGTGGCGCGCGATCAGTTCGTAGCCGCGCTGGAGCCGATGGAGGGTGCCGGTGCGCGAGAGTTGGCCTTCAGGAAAAATGCAGACGATCTCGCCTTCCCGAATTTTGTCGGCGGCGAGACGAATGGCTTCGCGCGGTTTGCGTTGATCGATTGAGATCGCGCCGACGAGTTTGAGGACGGGGCGGAGGAGTGGCTTGCGCGAAAATTCCGAGTCGATGATGAAGCGAACGGGTCGCGGGCAGGCCAGTTGCAGAATGATGCCGTCGACCCAGGTGATGTGATTCGGAACGAAAAGGCAACCGCCCGAGGGGAGGTTCTCGACCCCCAGGGCGCGAACGCGATAGATGAGCCGGGCCAGGAAAGCGGCAACGGAATAGAAAGTTCGTTCGGGCAAAGTGCGTCCGAGCATGATTTACGTTTACAACCGGCGCTCCTGCCTCTGCAATCGCGTTCCGATGAGGAGGAATAGTAGCGCACTTGCCCTGCTGCTCAGCATCAATCTTTTCAACTACATCGATCGACAGGTGCTCTCGGCCGTTGAGCCGGAAATCCGCGCCACGTTTTTCCGCCCCGATAATCCGAATGCGATGGCCGCCACCGGCGCGCTCGCCTCGGCCTTCCTCATTACCTACATGCTGACCGCGCCCATTCTCGGTTGGCTCGCAGACCGGTTTTCGCGCTGGGTCATTATTGGCTGCGCGGTCATCCTCTGGAGTCTGGCCAGCGGCGCTTCCGGGCTGGCGGCGACGTTTGCTCTGCTCTGGATTACCCGAGTTTTCGTTGGGATCGGCGAGGGTGGCTACGGTCCCGCGGCGCCGACGATCCTTTCCGACATGTTTCCGCTGGCGGTGCGGGGGCGCATCATGGCGATTTTCGCCGCGGCGATCCCGGTTGGCAGCGCCCTGGGTTACGTGCTCGGTGGACTCATCGCCGGGCATTGGGGATGGCGCTGGGCTTTTTATCTGGTCGCCCCGCCCGGGTTGATCCTGGGGCTGCTTTGCTTCCGGCAGCGCGATCCGCGGCAGGAGGAAGGGGGCGTGGAGCGAAGGAAGGCCGCGCGCTGGAGTGATTACGTTGGTCTCACGCGAACTCCGTCCTTCGTCATAAATTGCCTTGCCCAAACCGCGATGACTTTTGCCCTCGGTGGGATTGCTTTTTGGATGCCAGCCTATCTGCGGTTTCGCGGACAGCCCGATTCGGCCCGGGCTTGGCTGGGCGTGATTACGGTCGTGGCCGGCCTGATTTCAACGCTCGTGGGCGGAAGTTTGGGCGACCGCTTGCGCGCTCGCGTTCCGGGATCGTATTTTCTCGTCTCGGGCTTGGGGATGCTACTCGCGTTCCCGCTCTTCCTCGCCATGCTCTACGCGCCTTTTCCCACCGCATGGTATTTTTTTGCCGGGGCCGTCTTTTTCATCTTTCTCAACACGGGTCCTTCCAACACCGCACTCGCCAATGTCTCGATACCGGCGGTCCGCGCCACGGCCTTTGCCGCGAACATTTTCGTCATTCACGCCTTGGGCGACGCGATTTCGCCGCCATTGATTGGCGTCGTCTCCGGGCATTGGGACATGACGGTGGGATTTTTCCTCGTCTCGGCCATGCTGCTTGTCTCTGGCGTGATCTGGCTTTGCGGAATGCGATCGCTGCCCAGAGATACCGCGGCGGTTGAGCACGCGACCGCTTAAACGAAAAAAACCGCGGGCGCGTTGCCACGCCCGCGGTCTTTTGAATTCGATCCCTAACGAGTTACGGAGTAGGACTTGCTTCCGTCGTTTTCTCGTGAGTGGTTTTCTCTTTCTGCGTCGTGTGACCTTTTGCGTCACTGGTCGTTTCTTCGCTCGACTCAGTCTTCGTCGCCGAGCCTGCGCTGTGGTTGCTCGGCGTTACTGATGCACTGCTGCTCTCCGCATGCTGCTTGGCAGGGTGGTGTGGGGTGGCGCTCGCCTTCGAGGCGGCAACAGATGACGTCGCGGTCGGCTTCGCCGTGGCGGTGACGGTGGCGGTGGCGGCTGGCGTCATGGTCGCGGTGGCGAGCGGTGTCATGGTCGCACTCGGCATTGGTGTCATGCTCGCGGTCGGTGCGGGAGTCATTGTTGCCATGGGGGTCGCGTTCGCTTGGCCTGAGACGCCAGTTTGCGTGGAGACGCCGCCTTGCACGTTCGTCCCCGGCTGAGATCCGGGCGCTCCGCCGCCGACGCTCACACTGATGCCGGCCGACGGGGCCACACCGTAGTAAGAGTAAACATTATTGATGTAGCCGCTGGTCGAATATTCGTTGATCCGTGAATACTCGAATGCCGGCGCGCTGTAGATGCGCTCGCGGTCGATCCTTGTCGTGATGTAGCCGGGCTCACTACCAACGGTTAAAACGGACCACGGAACAGCATGGTAGGTTGTCGTCGTGGTGGTCGTTTTCGAAGTTTTTCCGGTTGCCTGCCCGCCGCCAGCGGTCGCGAGGACAGTGTAAGCCATGCAGCCGGTGTTTCGATCGAGGACGACATCCTTAATCGTGCCAACTTCTTCCCCGTTGGCGCCTTTGACCTTCATGCCGACGATTTTGCTCGTCTCGACGTAACCGCTGGTCGATGAGGAGGTCGTGGTGGTGCTTTGGGTTTGAGCCTGCGCGGAGAAGGCGGCCAACCCCAGGACCGTTACTCCCAATAAGATGGATTTTTTCATAATTGTTATGTGCAGAGACGAGGCGAGATATCTTTTATTCAGTCGCGCCACGTTTGCTTCGGAAGCGGCGTCGCGCGCGGATGTAGTCGCTAACAACTCGATTCAAAGAGATTTGTGTTCGGTCAGATGAACGTCGAGGTCACAAGCCTGCGCCAAAGCGTCAACGGCGGCGCGACCCTGGCCGGTGCGGTTAAGATAAATCGCGAGCATTTTCCAGGATTCAGCGCGATACGATTCCGTGGTGAGCACACCTTTCAGCTCGTGGATCGCTCGATCGTAGCGACCGCTTTCGGCCAGCGTTGAAATGTAGCGGCGTTCGATTTCCCAACTGCTCGGATCGCTGTGCGCGGCGATGCGTAAACGCAGCAAATCAACCGTCGCCTTTTCCTTGTAGGTAAGAATCGCCAGCATTTCATTGGCGCTGGCGGCGGTAATCTCATTCTTTTGCGCGCGCTCGAGCCAGCGCTGAGCTTCCGGGTAATTGTTTTCCCGTAAGGAGACCGCAGCCATGTTCAAGATGGCAAAGGGTTGTTCGGGATTCTTCTTCAAGGCCCGCGCGAAATAGCCTTTCGCGGCGGCATTATGTCGTTCGCTCAGTTCCACGTCGCCGAGATTGACCAACATCCGCGGGGAATCGCCGCCAGCGGAAATTGTGCGGGTGAAAAATGTGCGAGCGTCGTGCCAGTCACCGGCTCGCACCAGGGTGCGCCCGCCCAGCCCCAGGATCCACCCCAGCCCGAGAGTGCAGGCTATTCGCGCGAGGGCTCGATTCTCCAACAACGGCGCCAGTTGCAACGCAATCGCCAGGAGCACGAACGCCGACGGAACATAAATCCAATGCTCCGCCATCGTCGCGTTCAACGGCCACAGCCCGGCGATCGGCAGATAAGTAATGAGCGCCACCAGCAGGAGCGCAAAGACTGGGCGGGCATTTCGAGAGGTGCGCCACAACCACCAGCAAAGGCCGAGCGCAACGAGAACGCCCGCGAGCGTGATCAATTCCTGCTTGGAAGTGGCGGTGAGACTATCCGGATTCAAGCCCCAGGGATAACTCTCGACCTCGCGATCCATGTGTAGGTTCGACGGGAAAATAAACAGGCCCGCGTATTCGGCCAGGGCGCGCGCAGCGATGATCGGCCGATCCAAAGCGGGCGCCGGCTTCGAAAGTTGCGGGACGGTTGCGTCGCCCGCCTGTGCTCGCAGCACCAGATAGATTGTCGCGACGCAAATATTAACCAGCACCACGCGGCCGACGACGTGCCAGTGCCAACGTGGCAGAGTTAACGCCAGCGCCGCGGCTCCAAAGGCGAGACCGGATTCTTTGCTCAAGGCGCCGAGCAAAAGACAAAGACTGGCGCCGAGATAATTTTTCCAGGTTCGGTTCGCCTCGTTCTCGCTCAGTCGGAGAACGAAGGTGAGCGCAAGGAATCCGAAGAACGCCGCGAGCGAATCGGCGCGCCCGGAAACGTAATCGACGACCGCGGAATGAAGCGGATGAAGCGCCCAAGCCGCCGTCGCGAGAAAGGCGAGTGGGAGACGATGCTTCTCTCGAATCGCAAAAGATTCCATCAGAGCGAGTGCGAAATAGAAGAGCGCGATCGCGGCCGCGGCATGAATCAGAAGACTGCTCAGATGGTAGACCCACGGGCGGAAAACGCCGAGCGCGTAATCGACCGTGTAGGTCGCGCGTTGGATCGGCCGATAAAAATTCGAAGGCGTCGCGTCGGTGAAGAGGAAATGCTGGAATTGTTCCGGCAGTTGGCGCCAGCTGCGGATCAGCGGATCGCGCAAGACCAA
>JBBSEO010000044.1:0-12246 GCA_038239645.1 Chthoniobacterales bacterium
CTGATCGCGGTTTTTGCTCAGCCCTATCGTTTGTTAGCTGACGGCACGAAAAGCAAAACCTACTACGCGATCGAGTCAGTCGGGATTGCGGCGGGAATTCTCGTCACCGCGGTGCACGCCGCGGGGCTGGCGGCCCTCACCCATACGCCGAGTCCAATGGCATTCCTGAATCGGATCCTGGGACGACCATCTTTTGAAAAGCCGTTCGTTCTTCTCGTCGTCGGACATTCCGCAGACGAGGCGAGGGTGCCAGACATCACGCGTAAACCGCTGGCGGAAATCAGTACTTTTGTGAGTTAGCTTTAGCCCATGCGCATTCGCGAAATGAATTGGATGATGGTGGAGGAATACCTGCGCGGCCACGATCGCGCGGTGATCCCGCTCGGAAGTACCGAACAGCACGCCTACCTTAGTCTGGAAGTCGATAACGTTCTGGCCGAGCGGATCGCGGTGGAAGCAGCGGAGCCGCTGGGTGTGCCGGTGTTTCCGGTCCTGGCTTATGGGCTAACACCTTACTTTCGCGCCTATCCCGGCTCCGTTACCTTGCGGGTGGCAACCTATCTCGGAGTTATTCGCGATCTGCTTGACTCGTTAGCCGAACAAGGGTTCAAGCGCGTTCTCTTCGTCAATGGTCACGGCGGAAATGTTCCCGCCCAGGGTTTGATCGGCGAATGGATGGCCGATCATCCTCAAAGCCGCGTGAAGTTTCACAATTGGTGGAATGCTCCCAAAGTGTGGGCAGAGGTGCAGGCGATTGATCCCGTGGCGTCGCACGCCTCTTGGATGGAGAATTTTCCCTGGACCAGAGTGGCGAATGTTACGCCACCGACCTCCGGAAAGAAGATGAGCAACCTCGAGCGCCTGCGCACGCTGAGTCCGTCAGGGCTTCGGCAGGAACTCGGCGACGGGAACTACGGCGGCGTTTATCAACGGAGCGATGACGAGATGCAGCGCATCTGGCGGGTGGGGGTAGAAGAAACTCGGTCGGCGCTCGAGGATTGGAACTAGCTCGTGCCAATTTCCTGAGAAGCGAGTAACGAGGCTATCACAGTCTTTTGCCGGCGCGACAGGCCGCGATGAGTCTGGCCACGCGCCGCGCTCGTGTTTCTGGCTTCTTGGCGCTCTCGAGCCAGAAACTCATTAGCTTTCGGTAGGATGGAGGCTGCGCCCGGAAAAATGTCAGCGCTCGCTCATCAGACTTTAGCGATCGAATGGCGGTATGCTCGGTGCGCGGTTGCTCGTAGGAATAGTCTGCGGTCCTGGCCGGGCGTCCTTCATAGGCTGCCAGACCGGCGGGCGTCATCACATTCAAGGCGATCAATTCCTCGGCGAGTTTGAGGTTGATCCGGCTCCATTTACTCGCGTTCCGGCGAGGGGTGAAGCGGATTTTGTAACCGAACTGGTCGATCGATTTTCGCCGCCCGTCGATCCAGCCGAAAGACAGGGCGACGGCGACGGACTCAGACCAGGTCATGCTCGGGCGACCTGAATCCTTGCGATAGAATCCGATCCATTGTTCCGTGCACTTTTGATGGCGCCGGGCGAGCCAGCGCCGGAAATCCGCCGGAGTCTGAAAGAAGAGCGGATTATCTGAATTCACAATCATGTAACCGGACGTCGCCGTCGTGATCAAGTTGCGGCGGTGTTCGTTGAGCGTTAGTAGAATCGAACAAAGCGAAAGTTGAAGGGAGACAAATATGAATACCGAAGAAGTTGCAAAGAAATTGGTGCAGATGTGCGAAAAAGGGGAGTTCCGCGCTGCGGTCGAGACACTCTACGCGCCGGACATTGTAAGCGTGGAAGCGCATGAAATGCCGAACATGCCATCCGAGATGCACGGGCTCGAGCAGGTGCTGGGCAAAACAGATTGGTGGGAACAAAATATGGAGGTGCACGATTCGAAGGTGAGCGGCCCGTTCGTGGCCAGGGATCGTTTCGTGGTGCGCTTCGATATTGACGCGACGGACAAGAGCTCAGGACAACGGCGAAAGATGTCGGAGGTAGGCATTTACACCGTGATGAATGGGAAGGTGTCACGGGAGGAATTTCTGCCCCTGAGCGATGACTAACGCGGCTCGGATCGTGCTGTTTTTAATGGCAGTATGGGTGCTCCAGGGTTACGGATCGACGCGGCAACGCGTGGAGGGCGATTTTATCTGAGTGACAACGGGCGGGCGCCGATCGGCCCGTTCACACTTCCCGACGTGAAAGGGATGATCGAGCGCGGTCATTGTTCGAGCGAGGTGTTGATGCGGCCGGAGCGCGACCTGGGTTGGATGTCGTATCGCGCTTATCTGCAAAAGCTGCGGCGCGAGCGCTGGCGAGTTCTTGGTCTGGCGGTGTGGCAGAGGATCCGGCCGGTGGCGAAGGATCAGCACGAGCTCGCGGGTGATGTTCCGGCCAAGCCGAGCCGAGCGGCGTCATTTTTCAAGGCGACGATCACTTCGCTAATCAATCGCTCCAGCGGCAGCGGGAGTTCCGCGGCGCCCTGGTGAATGTCATCGCGACTGACGGCACGGGCGAAGGCCTTGTCTTTCATCTTCTTTTTTACGGAGGAGACTTCGACGTCGTGAATGCTCTTGGATGGCCGAACAAGCGCGACGGCGGTGACGAACCCACTTAGTTCGTCGACGGCGAAGAGAGTTTTCTCCAAAGGCGACTGGCGTGGCACGCCGGCGTAGTGCGCGTGTGAGAGCACGGCGCGACAAACTTCCTCGCTCCAGCCGTGATCCCGCAGCCAGCGCGCGCCATTGTAAGGATGGCCTTCTTCGCCAGATACCGTCGGATATTTTTCGTAATCGAAATCGTGGAGCAGGCCGACCGCGGTCCAGAGATCGGGATCAGCGCCTTGTTCCCGCGCGAAATGCTGCATGCAGTCGGCAACGGCGTAACAATGTTTTCGCAGGCTCTCGCTTTGAACCCATTGGTGGAGAGTCGTCAGGGCCTTTTCGCTCAGGTCACTCATCGCGCCAGATTAACGAGAAATAGTTTAACGTTTCGAACGCGTTGAACCCCCGAGCTGGCGGGCGCGATTAGCGGCGTTCTGGGCGTCGGCGGAGCGACCAACGGCCGTATACTCCTGCGCGAGATGCTGCCAGGGACGCGCCGAAGTAGGAAGGAGCCGGCTGGCCCGCTCAAAGGCGTTAACCGCCTCACGGTGGCGGCCGGCTTTCTGATAGGCCAGGCCAAGATGTTCCCAGCCGGGACCATAGTCCGATTTTAAGCTCGTAGCTTTTCGCAGGCGATCGATGGCGGCGTTGGTCTGGCCGTTGATCAAATAGCAATAACCGAGTTGTGATTGAGCGAGATAGTTGCCTGGCATCATGCGGGCCGCGCGCTGGAGTGGCCCGATGGCTTGGGCGGTGCGATCCAGATTAATATAACTGTAGCCGACGGAGGCGAGGAGCGGTGCCGTATCGGGTGACACATCAGCAGCTTTCGTCAGCGCGGTGAGAGTGCCGTCGGTATGGCCTAGCGTCCGTTCGCATAGCGCCAGTTGGACCCAACAGAAGGGGGAGGCGGGGGCTAACGCCGTGGCCTTTTTGGCATAGGTCAACGCGTCTTGATTTCGACCAACGTGATGCGCGCAATCGCTCAAGGCGTAAAAGCCGATGTAATCGTGTGGATCGATTTCGACGAGCTTCTGTAATGGCGGAATGGCGGCCGAGAAGTGATTCCCGTCGGCCTCGATCACCGCGATGAAGAAATAACCGAAGGTGGAGCGTGGGGCGGCGACGGTGGCCGCGCGAAAAGCGGCCAGGGCTTCAGTGCGTTGATTCAGGACGAAGGCGAGGGCGCCGTGCAAACCGTGGGCCGCCTCGCTCCGCGGATGGTTCTGCGCGACGACGCGGGCGACTTTAAGCGCATCCGGGTAGCGCCGAGCGTTGATCAGGGACAACATCTGGCGAACCAGCGGGTCCTTGTCGGTCAACGTCTCGCCGGCCTTTTCCACCGCTCGCGTCACCGGCGGCTTCACCAGTTTTTCCGGCGGCGGCAGCTTCTTGATCAGGTCATCTACGGTCGGATCCTTCACTGTCTGTCCGGAAGCGGCGTGCAAACCGACCAACGCGATGAGAACGAGAAAGAAACGCACGCGAGAGTTCGTAGCGAGAACTGTTCCGCATTCCAAGGAGAAAGGGATTGTGGTCGAGAATGAAGACTGCTAACGGCTATGCGATGCGAAGATTTCTTGAGCTAACGATTGCGGCTCTCGTCGTTCTCGGAGCCGGGGGAGAGGCTTCGGCTGCGTCCTGTGTTTGGAAAGTGACCGACGGCAAGGGCGCAGTAATGTTCCTCGGAGGTTCGGTTCACCAATTACGGGCGACGGATTATCCACTTCCGCCCGGCTACAATTTTGCCTTCGACGCCTGCGCCCGCCTCGCGTTTGAGACCGATCCAGACAAGCTCGGCAGCTCGGATGACACCTTCCTCAGACTGGGAAAGTATGGATCTGGCGATAGTCTGAAAAACCATGTCGATCCGCGGACCTACGATTATCTGCGGCGTTTTTTTAAGCTGCTGAATATCCCGGAGGAAAAGTTCTCGCGTTACAGGGCGTGGTTCCTGGTCGAGGTGCTGGAGTCATTCGATTTCGGCGAGATGTCGTTCAACCTCGGAGTCGAGCAGTTCCTCCAGCGGCGGGCGATCGCCAACCACAAACCGGTGGATGGTTTAACTCCCATTCGCGAGCACCTGGGCGTGCTGGCAGGGCTGACCGACAAGCAGGGCGAGATCTTGTTACTCGAGTTCTTCATCCCGGACGCCAGTGGCCGTCAGCGTTTCGAGAAAATCATGACGGCGTGGCATCGCGGCGACGCCGAAACAATTGCGCGCGAGTCGCGGGCGAGCTGGTCACGCTTTCCCTCCTACGAGAATCGACTCATCCAAAATCGAAATCTGGGCTGGATGCCGAAGCTCGAGAAATTCCTGCACAGCGGCCAGGCTTATTTCGTGGTCGTGGGCAGCGCGCACCTGGGAGGTTCCGGCGGATTGCTGGAACTCCTGCGGGCGCGCGGCTACAAGCTGGAACAAATCTGAGGTTATTTCCCGATCAAGATCAGGATCCCGGCGATGAGCGCGAGGAGCCCGGGGATGATGAGCGGAAGTTGAATCGCGAACGACGTCATGATGCCGTAGACAATGAGAAAGATGGCGAGCAGCAGCATGCCGAGATTTTTGTTGAGCATGGGCGGATGCTGAGCGGGACCGAGGGGCGAGCGCAAACCGAAAATATTCCTTCCACGCATTTTCCCATCGCGGCGCGAAGAGAAGATAACTAAAGTCGCAAACTATGGAGCGCCAACACATCAAATGGCTCCCGCTCGTCCTGGCGGGATTATTCTTCGCCTACCAGTATTTTTCCTCGGAAAAATTCACCAACCCGGAGACGGGACGGAAGTCACACGTCGGCCTTTCCACCCAGCAAGAGTCGACCCTCGGGCTCCAAAGTTTCCAGGAAATCTTATCTGAGTCGCAGACGATTAATTCCGGCCCGGAATTCGAGATGGTGCAGCGGGTGGTGAAGCGCCTGGCGGCGGCGACCGGTGAGGCGGGGAAGGATTTCGATTGGAAAGTCGCGCTGGTGAAAAACGACCAGATCAACGCCTTCTGTCTGCCGGGTGGCAAAGTCGTTGTTTACACCGGCATTCTCCCGGTCGCGAACTCGGAAGCGGCTCTGGCGACGGTCTTAGGTCACGAGATGGCGCACGCGACTTCCCGTCATGGCGCGCAGCGTGTTTTCGAACAAAATTTGACGCAAACCGCAATGGTCGGAATCGCCGGAACGATGTCGAGCGTGGATCCAGGCAAGCAGCAGGAAATGATGGCGGCGCTCGGTGCCGGCGCGCAGTACGGCGTGTTAATGCCGTTCAGCCGCAACCATGAATCAGAAGCCGATCACATCGGCCTGATCTACATGGCGCGGGCTGGTTACGATCCGCGCGAAAGCATCGCCTTTTGGAAGCGGATGGAGCAGACCGGCCGTTCGCAACCGTTGACCTTTCTTTCAGATCATCCCTCGCATGGAACACGAATTCAGCAGCTCGAGGGCTGGATGCCGCAGGCGATGGAAGAATACAATCGCGCGTCGAACCACGGCTAACGCCTGACATCGACGTTGTCGGTCGGGTCGGGAACTTTCCCCCCGCGCGTCGAGCGCGGGGTCCGCGTCAGCATTGCCAGAACAATTCTGCGATCCTTTGCGTGGTGAAGACCGGCGAAGTAAATGCGTTGAAGGAAATTTAGCCGGGCCGTTCGCTGCGCGTGATGTCGGTGCCGGAGATGGGTCCGCGGAGATCGGGTCAGATTTATTTCCGTGGCCGCGAGGATGGAATCAAGAATTTCGTGGTCGTCGTCGATCCCCGGCGACGGTGCAAGGGCGGGTAGAGAAACAAAAGATTTGTTCGCTTCCACGAAGGAGTTCAGCGCCAGGCCGAGAGAGAAGCCGGCTGGGGGAAAATCGAAATCGGTCGGACGCGTAGGAGGAAGGGAAGCGAGTTGGGCCGCGCTAATCGGAAGCGCGGCGGTCGGCGCAGCCCGAGCGGGCAAGGCGTGGTGACTCAGATGGCCGACGAGAAGAATAGACCCCAGGCGCTCGGAATGATCGACGGCGACAATCGAACAGACCAGAGCGCCCAGGGCGGAAAGAGCGAGGACAATCGGAATGCGGAAAGGGGGACGTGGAAGCGCAGGTGGCTGGCTAAGAGGGGCTTCGGGATCGAAGCCGACCAGATACGGCTCGGCAGAAAGACCGACATCAGTCCCTTGCGGAGCCGGAAAAACGATGTCACCGGAATCGCCCAAAGCCATAGAATAACCATAATTACTAGAGCAATTCTTATTCCGATGTGGCTGTCAAACATTCCTGCGTTTCCCTTTCATTTTTTTGTCCTCGGCGACGTCGCAATTGAGCCAGAAAATTGGTTTTGGCGTTGACCGTCCGCGGTTGCCTCGGTGAGCATTATTCTCATGCCCGAGAACTTCGTTCGCACGGAGGAGAAAGAATTTTGCAATCATATCCGTGAGTGCGCGGGGGGCGGGGCATGTCATCAACCGCGGCGGAGATGGTAATCAGCGATCGCATTGCCGGTAACCTGAAGCGCGTGCACGAAGAGATGGCGCGAGCCTGTGACCGTGTTGGTCGCGCGCACAACGAGGTCGAACTCGTGGCCGTAACGAAAACGCACGAGGCCGAAACGATCGCCGTCGCTTTCGACCAGGGTCAGCGTCTTTTCGGCGAAAGCCGAGTGCAGGAAGCGCGCGCGAAAATTCCTCTCCTGCCGGCTCCCGCGCGGTGGCATTTTATTGGGCACCTCCAGAAAAACAAAATCAGGCATGCCCTTCCGCTCTTCGAAATGATCCACAGCGTCGATTCTGTCGAACTGGCGCAGCAGATCGATCGCATCGCGGCGGAGGAGGGATTGCATCCGCGCGTGCTGGTCGAGATCAACGTCGCGGGCGAAGCGAGCAAACACGGTGTCCCCGTGGGAAATGCGGAGGCCGCGCTCGAGAAAATCCTCGCGCTGCCGCGGCTGTCACTCGAGGGCTTGATGACCATTCCGCCGCTGGCGCGGGATCCCGAAAATTCCCGTCCTTTCTTTCGAAAGCTGCGCCAGCTTCGCGAAGAGGTTGAGGTTTCCCTGGGAATGAAACTTGCCCATCTCTCGATGGGTATGAGTGACGATTTCACCGTGGCAATCGAGGAAGGCGCGACGCTGGTCCGCGTCGGGACCCGGATTTTTGGGGCGCGTTAATGTGATGACGCTCGTCTTGCTCGAATGCGCGCAGGTCGGGAGCAACCTGGCGTTGCGCTGGGATGACGGGGAAGAGACTTTTCTTGGACTCGAATTTTTGCGCCGCGCCTGCCCGTGTGCCGCCTGTGGCGGCGAACCGGATGTGCTCGGCCGGGTCGTTCGCCCGCAGGTTCATTATAACGCCAGGAGCTTCGAACTAACGAGAATTGGAAGGGTGGGTGGTTACGCCCTCCAGGCGGCGTGGGCGGATGGTCACCAGACGGGTCTTTATAGTTTCGACTACCTGCGGCGCCTGGGCCGAAATCCCGATGAATAGTTTCGCCAAAATGATCCTGCTCGTCTTGATCGTCGCAACCTGCGTGGTCGGCGGTCATCTCGCGATCGGTCGCTCGTCTGACAATCGCGCCCGCGCGACTTTCCGCACCCGCGACCCCGAACTCCGCCCGGCGGCGAACGTCGGAAATCGCGTCCCGCCGCGTCGTCGCACCCTACCGCGCGGAATTCGCCTTTGATCCGGGCGGAATCGTCACCCGCAGCAGATCCGCCTCGTGCAATTCGACCCGACGATCGTTCGCATCCGCGGGTAGAAGAAATAATTCGCCCGTCGCAAAAGTTTCTCCTGCGCAGGCGACCGCGCCGCGCGCGACAAAACCGATGGCGAATCGACCCGGCGGCGCGAATTCGCCATCACGAACGAGCTTCTCCATCAGAAAATGATTCTGCGCCGCGACAGGACCGTTGTCAGCGGCGACAGTCTCGAGGGAAAAATCGATTGATCGCAGCGCGGCATCGGTGTGCAGCGCACGCGCCTTTCCATTTTCCTCCGTCCGATTCCAATCAAATACGCGGTAGGTGGTGTCGCTATTCTGCTGCGCTTCGAAGATCAGGTTGCCCCCGCCGATGGCGTGCACCTGGCCGCTCGGCAAAAGGAAAAATTGCCCCGCGACCGTGGACAATTTCTCAACACATTCCGCGGCTGTCCCCGCGGCAATCGCCTTGGCGAACTCGTCGCGCGTGATCCCTTTTTTCGTTCCCACGAAAATTTCCGCGCCGTCTGTCGTGCTAATAATATACCACGCCTCAGTCTTCGGCTCGCCCCCCAGCGCGGCGGCGACGTCCGGAGGCGGATGAACTTGCAACGACAACGTTTCGCGGCAGTCGAGCAATTTCAGGAGAAGAGGAAATCGCGGCGTCCCGGGAACGTGCCAACCGAAAATCGAAGCACGTTCATTTACCCACAGGTCATGGAGGGAACGGCCGCGCCATGCACCCGCGCGCACCACACTCTGCGCTTCCGGGCGGTCGACGAGCTCCCACGATTCACCGATGTTTTGACCCGCCGGTAAGTCTTTGCCCGGGAATCTTTCCAAGGCGCGCCCGCCCCAGACGCGCGGGAAGAAAATGGGCTGGAAACGAATGGGGGCGTGCACCGCGGATTATTAGCAGATCGCTTTGTCGAAAGCGACTGCGCAGCTACAGTCGCGCGCGTGAATCCGATTGTTCGTTATTGGTCGCCCCTTCTCATTTGGATGGCGTTGATTTGCGTGGGGTCGACCGATCTGCTCTCAGCGGAACATACCTCGCGTCTTTTAGGACCACTCCTGCATTGGTTTTATCCCCGCATTTCCCCACTGACGGTTCTGAGGTTGCAGATTCTCATCCGCAAGGCCGGCCACGTCACGGAGTATGCGATCCTCGCCCTGCTGATGTTTCGCGCGCTGGCCAATACTCTCTTCTGGCGCAGTGCGATCGGAGCCATGGCGCTGACGTTAATCGCGGCCGGCGCTTTTGCGGCGACCGACGAATTCCATCAATCGTTTGTCCCGTCGCGAACCGCTTCGTTGCGCGATGTCTCCATCGATACCTTGGGGGCGGGTGTGGGGATCGCGATCTACGCCGTTTGGTGGCGTCGGTATCGCCAACGCGCGCTGCCTCGAAGTTTCTCAACGAATAGTGGGCCTGAAAGGATTTGAACCTTTGACCCTGCGCTTATCAAGCGCATGCTCTAACCAACTGAGCTACAGGCCCGCTTTTTTTGGCGGACTCAGATTCTAGCGGCCTCGTTTCTCTTTGCAAACGCGGCTCAGCGCGGATGAAAGAAGCGTCGAAACACTGGAACCACGCGCTCGCGCAGATGAGTGCCGCGCGATTCGTAGAATCGATAAAGCAATGCGCTGAGCAGAAGAGCACTGCTGAATTTCAGGACCGTGCATCCCGCGGCGCCGAGGAACGAATTGTTCCACCATAGGCCGGGGAGGTATTGGTCGAAAATTTGGAAGAGCGGAAAATGAACGAGGTAGAGTGCGTAGGACCAAAGCGCGACGCGACGGATACAGGTGGAGAACCACGTTTCGCGCTCGAGCTGCCAGGTCGATCCGACCGGCAGAAGCAACGCGAAGCCAAGCGAGACGAGATTGAAACGGAAAGTTCGGGCAAAATAGTTGTCGGCGCTCCAGACAAAGGCACGGCCATCGATTCGCCACAGCGACCCGTACATTACCAGGAGAAGAATTACGCCGGCGGCTAAGCAGAACCATCGGGCGCGGCGCCAGGCGGAGGGAAAACTCGTGGCCAGCCACGCGCCGAAAACGCCGATCATTAACGCGTCGAAGCGGAGGACGACGAGCTTGCGCTGCCACTCCGGCCAGTTCGCGTAAGGCTGCGGCGCCTCCAACATTCGCGCGACCGTGGCCAAGACATAGAAAGCGGCGACGGTGAAGAGGAAGGTCGGGCGGAAGGTTCGAAAGACTCGCAGTCCGGCGAAGAGCGCCAGCGGGAAAAGAAGATAGAACCACTCTTCCACCGCCAGGCTCCACGATTCCGGGAAAAAGGTGATTTGCAGTGCATCGAAACTCCGGAGAAAAAAAGCGTGCGCCAGAACCTCGCGCAGTTGCAGGCGATGATCCCGGAACAACCATTCGAAGAAAATCTGGAAGACAATGAAGAGCCAGAACAGTGGCAGGGTGCGAAACCACCGCCTCAGGTAGAAGCTCCCCAGTTCCTCGGGCGCGCGCATGCGCTCGCCCGTTCGCAGGATAATTCGTCCAATCAGGAATCCGCTCAGGACGAAGAAAAGCTCGACCCCGTAGTAACCGAAATGGCCGAGTAATTCAAACCACCTCGACAGATGCGGCATCATCAGAGCAAAGCCGTGAACCAGGACCACCATGCCAATCGCGGTCGCGCGCAGAAAATCCAACCCGAAGAGACGCGGGGAAGGTGCTTCCGACACTGTCGACGGAAACATTTCTCTTTCCCGTGGGTCCGCTTCCACGCGCCGAGGGTAGAACGCACAAATTCAAAGTAAAATCGTTTGTCGGAGAGAGCGGAATCGCTAACCTACGTGCCGGTGCGCGCGGCCTTCTATCTTTTCGTGGTTGGATTGGCGTCGGCGAGTCTCCTCGGCAAAACCCCGGCGCCGCCTCCGGTTTCGATTCCGCAGATTCCGTTTAAACACCTCACGCTCGAGAACGGCCTCGAAGTTTATGCCGTTGAGGATCATAAGAGCCCGACCGTTGCCGTGCAGGTTTGGTATCACGTCGGTTCGAAGGACGATCCTGCCGGCCGGAGCGGGTTCGCGCATCTCTTCGAGCACATGATGTTTAAAGGGAACGAACACCTGAGCGAAGACTCCTTCGATGAACTAACCGAGAACGTCGGCGGCGAAAACAATGCTTACACCGCGGATGATGTGACGGTTTATCACGAAGTCATTCCCTCCAACTACCTCGAGCCCATTCTCTGGGCGGAAGCGGAGCGGATGGGGTCGCTCACGATCAACGACAAAACGTTTCAAAGTGAGCGTGACGTGGTCAAGGAAGAGTTCCGGCAGCGGATTGCGGCTGATCCTTATGGCGAATTCTCGTTAGCAGTTCCGAAATTTTCCTACGCTCTCCATCCCTACCAACGCCCCGGCATTGGTAATATCGAGGAACTGAATGCCTCCATGCTGAGCGAAGTCCAGGCTTTTCACTCCACCTATTATCGTCCAGATAACGCGACGTTAATCGTGGTTGGGGACTTTGAGTCCGGTCAGATGGGCGCCTGGATCACGAAATATTTCGGCGGCCTGACGAAACCGTCCGCGCCGATTCCGCGAGTGCAGGTGAAGGAGCCGGAACGGTCGAAAGACCGGCACGAAGTTTTCTACTCGGCCAAGGCCCCGTTGCCCGCCTTCGCCATCACTTATCTCGCGCCGTCGCTCCGGAGCGACGCCGCCGCTGCCCTGGACGTGGCCGACGAAGTGCTCTCGGGAGGCGTTTCCTCTCGCATCTATCAATCGTTAGTTTATGAACAGCAACTTGCCCAGGAGGCTGGATTCGATGCTGACCTGAATGAGGACCTTGGTCTTCTCACGTTTCGAGTGACCTTGGCCAGCGGAAAGTCTGTGGCGGAGGGGGAGCGGGCCCTCGAGGCAGTGGTCGACCGCGTGCTGAAGGAAGGAATTACCGAAGACGAGCTGGCCAAGGCGAAGAACCGTTTCCTCACGGGCAAG
>JBBSEO010000045.1:0-12185 GCA_038239645.1 Chthoniobacterales bacterium
CCGATGTTCGGTCATGTCGCGCATGACGGTCGAGAGATACTCCAGACCACCATCGGCATTTTTGTGCGCGATCAAAACCTGCGAGACGTGGACCTCTTCGCCGGCCTTGTTCGTAATCGCGGTTTCGCCCGCCCACGAACCGTTCTCCACCGCCGCGGGCATTCCTTCCTTCGAAACGATCTCACGCGCCCACTCCGGATGAAGGTCGAGCGCGCGCAAGCGGCTGATCTCCTTCTCTTCCATCAAGCCGAGTGCTTTCCTCCCTGCCTGGTTAAGATAGAAGGCGGAGCCGTTGAGATCCGCGCTCATGACAATGTCCGGCGTCGCTTCCAGAATCGCCGTTAGCCGCGCCCGCGCTGCTTCGGCCCGTTGACGTTCCTGGATCTCACGCTGCAAGGCATGAACCTGCTCCTGCAATTTTGTCTGTGCGCCCTGAAGCGCGCTGTCCTGCGATTGAATTTGCTCCAACATCTGGTTAAAAGCGTCCGTCAGCGCTCCGACCTCGTTCTCGCACGCCTTGCGGGCGCGGACCGAATAATCGTTGTGGTAGGCGATCGTCCGAGCCGTGCCCGCAAGCTCCAGGATCGGATCGGTGACAAAACGCAGGAACTGACTCGAGAGTAGATAGGCGACGAGCAGCGATGAGAGCAGCACGAGGCCAAAGATTCCACCGTAGAGCTTGAGCAATTGCGAGGTGATGGCGCCGAGATTGGCACCAATCGAAAGAGTTCCCTCGGTACGCCCACCAACCCTCACGGGTTGCGCCAGAATCAGGCGACTTTGATCAATGGTAAAGCCTGAGACCAGGTGAGCACGATCAATGTCGGCCTGGTCTTTTTCGCTTCCGAAGCGGGCGAGCTGCTGGCGGTCGCTCAGGTCGAGGCGCGCACTCGTGATTTGCGGCATGATGCGAAGGCCATTGAGAATTTGTCTGGCGGCGTCCTCGTCCTTGAACATGACCGCGGCCGAACAATTGTGTGCGGTAATCTCGCCGACGACAGCGAGTTCATGCGCAAAATGTTGTTTGAGCGTGTAGGCTTGAAACGCGAAAAGCGCGGAGAAAGCGCCGAGCAAAACGGTCCCGGTGATCAGCATGATCACGAGGGTGATTTTCTGGCGGACTGGGAGATCGCGAAAACTTCGCATGGGCAATTTGGACTTCTTCCGTAGCAGCTATCATGCTACTGGGCGCGATCGGCCCCCTCCCGCTGCTGGATGGAACGCGTTCTGCTAGGAAAATACGCGCTGTGAGTATTTGCCCTGCTCCCTTACGCCGATGGATTCTGCCGAACTAACCTCGCGACCCGCCCCTGCGTTGACGCGGCACGCAGTCCCTCCTTCCGACCCATCGCTTCGATCTCGGCATAGAGTCCGCAACGGGCTCGTTCTTCTCTTGATCATCGTCGCTCTTGGACTGGGGTTCCGAAGTTTCGTTCGCCAGCTTGCTCCCGAATCTATTCGCTTGTCGACCTCGCCCTTGGCCCCGGAGGTCGCCGTTTTACCGGAGAAGAGCATCGCGGTCCTTCCATTTCAGAATTTAAGCAGCGAACAAAAGGATGGATTTCTCGTCGGTGGAATGCAGGACGACATCCTGACAACACTTTCGAAGGTAGCGGACTTGAAGGTGATCAGCCGAACTTCTGTTAATACTTATCCCGCTGGCGTTTCGCGGAACTTCAGTCAGATCGCTCAAACCCTTGGCGTCGCCTTTATTCTCGACGGTGTCGTTAAACGCACCGATGACCGCCTCAAAGTGACGGTTCATCTCACCGATGCCCGAACCGGCTCGACCCGTTGGTCGCAAACCTACGACCGTGACTTCGGCGCGATTGTCGCCATTCCGCGGGAAGTAGTGGCGACGGTTCTGTCGCAGCTCCAAGTCAGCGTCACTCCCAAGGAGCGGGCACGGCTCGACGAACGGCCGACGAAGGACTTGGCCGCTTACGGTCTCTATGTCCGGGCAAAGTCGCTGATTGACACCATCGCGCTCAACCCCCAGATCGCAGAAAAATTGCACGAAGCGGCCGCACTGCTGGAGCAGGCGACGCAGGGCGATCCGGATTTCTATCTTGCCTACTGCGAGCTGGCCAATACCTACGACTTTCTCTATTTTTTTGGCGTCGACCACACTCCGGCCGAGCTGGCGCGTGCGGAAGGCATCTTAAAGACCGTCGAGCGCCTCCGGCCCGACGCCGGAGAGACGCACCTTGCTCGCGCTGGTTTCTATTACCGCTGCTATCTGGACTACGACCGCGCCCGAACCGAGCTCGCACTCGCGCTCAAGGCCCTCCCGAACAGTTCCGAAATTCACGAGCTAACCGGCTACATCGATCGCCGGCAGGGACGTTGGGACGAATCGGCGCGCAGTTTGCGACACGCCTTGGAATTGGATCCACGAAACTTTTTCATCCTCCAGCAAATCTCCCTGAGCTATCAGGAAGTCCGTAACTTCTCCGGGATGGGAGCTGCCCTCGATCGCGCTCTCGCCCTCATTCCCCGAGACTTCGATACCACTGTCACGCGCGCCGTGGTCGACTTGGAGTGGAGGGCCGATCCCTCACCGCTCCACCGGGTTGTAGAAGCGTTTGTCGCCGAGGACTCCTCCAAAGCGCCCGATCTCGCGGCGCAATGGCTCTACCTCGCGCTTTGCGAAAATGACCACCAAGCTGCCGTTAAAGCTTTGGCGGCGATTCCAGAGAGCGGCACATCGATTGACCTGAACTTCCCCCGGGTCTGGTGGCAGGGCGTGGTCGCTAACTTGCAGGGAAACACCGCGGAAGCTCAGACGCTATTCCTGACCGCGCGCGCCCAACTTGAGAAGGCGGTCAACGATCAGCCAAACTACGCGCCAGCTTTCACCGTTTTAGGAATGATTGACGCGGCCCTCGGTCGCAAGGACGACGCCATACGCGAAGGACGCCATGCGATCGAGATTCTGCCGGTGACAAAAGATGCCATCGACGGTGCCGAGCTTGTGAAATATCTCGGGGTGATCTACGCCTGGACGGGCGAGAAAGACCTGGCGATTCAGCAGGTTGCTTACACTCTCAAGATTCCGAGCACATTGAGCTATGGAAACTTGAAATTACATCCCTTTTGGAATTCCCTCCGAGGCGATCCTCGTTTCGAAAAGATCGTTGCCGATCAGGTGCCCAAGTCGTTAGGCACCGAGTAAACCGCGCTGGCACGTGCCAGCTCCTCGCCGATCTTCGCCACGATCATTTCCACACACTCCCCCATCATCATGTCCTGATGTCGGCCCGGCAATGTCACGATATCAACCTCGCACGCGAGGGCATCCCATCCGTAGGACGGACTCCGCGTCCAGGATGACAGTTCCGCCGACCGTAACAGAACCATCCTTCCCCGAAAGTAGCCCGCTCGATGCCGGCGAACGGCGGCGCTGTGAACCCTCGACCTTGGCTCTTGGACCCACACTTTCTCGAGTACCTCTCCTCCAATTAACTTCCGCAATTTTCGCGACAAGGCCGAGCATATTCGCGGGTAGAGAACAGACCAGGGCCCCCGAAAGTTGTCGATCTGCCGGAATATTTTCTGGCGCCGATTAAGTTGGAACTCCAGCGCCGAGCTATCGATAATAAGCAAGGGTTCGACCACCTCTCCTAGCTCCTGCAAACGGCATGCGATCTCGAAGGCGATGTGGCCACAGTGACAGTAACCGATGAAGGCGTACGGCCCTCGGGCTTGCCGCTCTCGAATTAGCCGGACGCAGTGGTCAACCAGAGTCGAAATTTCACCCAAATCAGGCCGCGGCAGAAATCCAGCGAAGGTGTAATCATCCCCCAGCCGTCGTGCGATATTCGCGCATTCGTTGTAACGATCAATTTCCCCGACGGATGGAGCCCAAAACACCAAAGGCATGTCCGCCTTCTTCTCGAACAGCAATAATCCCGGCGGGTGCGGCTTTGATTCCCCCCTCGGTGTCCCCTCCTTCTCCCGGAGCCGGCTCTCGAATATTGCTCGCTGCGCGGGCGACAAGCTCCTCAATCTCTCCGCGATAGGATCGGATAGTGGCATGGCCGAATGTCAGCGCGCCCCCGAGGAAGCGTAGCTCGACTCATGCTGTTGCTTCGTCATTGCCGTCAACCTTGCGGCCGCGCGCAACGTGAGCGGCTCTTGCTCGATCTTCATGATCATCTCTTCGAAACGATCGGTCAGGAGATATTCTTCGTTAGATCGAAAGCGGGCTAGCTCTGGGCTTAGCTGCTCTGTCTTCCCCAATTCCAGAAAGCTACTCATCCGTTCAAGATAGAAATCGCTTCCACTGAAAATCATTAGTGGCACGAGATGGCGCGCCATCGCTTTTAACGAGCGACGTTCAAAAAAAGTGTCGACCTCCAGCGGGTCAAGGTCACGCATTCGGTCCGAAACCTTGAGGTCCGTCTTGGCGCTCGCGTTAATGTCCTTTTTGCAGTAGTAATTCCGGTCGTAGAAACACCATGCCGCGAAGTTCCGCGAATTCGCCACCATCCTTCGCCCCGACGAAACCAAAAGGGTAGGATTAAGCACAGCTCGCCTTCCGCGTGTCAAAGCCAAGAGCGACGTCCGCAGATCGACTTCACACGTCACGTCGGCTTTCGCAAAATACTCCTGTAGAATCTCGGTCGCGCAAAGGTAGCCCTGGCCGTTGGCCAGCCAGCCAACATTCCGAACGAGCTGGCGCAGAACTTCTGCATAAGAATGGTAGGCCGCGCGGAATACTTTCCATTCTTCAAAACCGAAATAGGCGAGTGGTGAATAGCTATACCCGAAATTGTCAGGGTGAGCGTCCACCAGATCTCGCGCGTGCCCGACCCAATCGGCATCGCCGAGATACGAATCGGAGTCGAGAAATCCGATGGCGCGGGCGCGAAATTCGCCGTGGCAAAATTCGGTCGCGGTGCGCATCGCCCGGACCTTGCCAATCGCAGTTTCTTCCAAGTAGAACCACTTCCCACTCCGGACTTCGTCGCAGGCAAGCACCAGCTCACTCGACTGGTCGGTCGAGCCATTGTTTACAAAGATAATCGGGACCTCCTGCACCTTCTGCTCGCGCAATGAACGGATGATCCAGCCGATGTGCCGGTCTTCATTGTGAAATGGTACGACGAGAGCGAGGCTCGACTTCATCGTCCTTTTCACCACCGCACCGCTCGCGGAAGAAATATCTTCTTCGGACATTGCCTCGACCTCGGCGAGCAGATGGGCGACTTCCGCTTCGTCCTGCGCTTCGGCTTGATTGCTCGCGATGATCAGGGCCATTTCCTCGATGGTGGCCGCCTCCAGCATGGCGTGAAGCGATGGGCGCACGGCAAACTCAGCAATAACGGCCGAAACCACGTCGGTCGCGAGAAGCGAGTCGCCACCAAGCTCGCTGAACTGATCGGTTACGCCGATGTCATCGATCTCGACGACTTCCGACCAGATCCGCGCCAAGGTGCGCTCCACCTCCGTTCGTGGGCCGATTCTAGGATGGTCCAGGCACGGCCGCACGCGATCGGGAGCAGGCAATGCGCGGCGATCAACCTTCCCCGTCGCGGTCATCGGGATACGAGCGACGGCAAGGAACAACGACGGAATCGCATAGTCCGGCATCTTCTCGCGCAAGGATCGGCGCAGACTCGTGACCGATGGCATGGCGCCGTCAGGAATGAGATAGGCGATGAGGCGCGCGTTGCCTCGCTTGCCCTCGCGAGCGACAACCACCGCTTCCTTGATTCCTTCCTCTTGTAGGAGGCGAGCTTCCACTTCGGCGATATCGACGCGGTAACCTCGAATCTTAGTCTGCGAATCCTTCCGTCCGAGGTGATCGATGCAGCCATCAGCTTGCCTTAGGCCAATGTCCCCGGTTCGATAGCTGCCGTCGGCCCAAAATGCGCTCTTCTTCAATTCCGGGCGCCGCCAATATCCCGCATTCGGATAGTTGGCACGGACGCAGATCTCGCCGACGGTCCCTTCCGGAACAGGACGGCCGCCTTTACCTCGCAAAGACACCTCTAGATCGTCGACCGGGTAGCCACCGGGAATTGTCCCGTTTCCGAGCCGGGAAGCCTGATCGACAAAGTAATAGGCGTAGTCGTCCATCTCGTTACAGCCGAGCGAGCTTCCGAGGAGACATTGAGATGAACAGTGCGCCCGATAAGACTGAAGATCCCGCTCGCAGGCAGGCTCACCAAAGAGGAGAATCAAACGAAGGTGCGGAAGAATTTCATCATCCCGTAAGACGTTAACGAGACTGCGGAAGGTCGACACGGCCGCGCGATAGACCGTCACTTTGCTCTGCCTCAGCCAGTCGGCGATGGCGCGCGGCGAGTCCTTGTTAGAATCGATTGGACAGAAGGTCCCGCCGTTGAGGAGAACAGAAAGATAAGCGCGCACACTGGCCCGGAACATTGCCAGGCGGTCGTAGTGGCACAGGTGTGAGACGCTGGTGTGACGAGCGACAACCTGCAAAAGACCCGCCGCCGACCACGCCATGCCCTTCGGCGGTCCCGTCGAGCCGGACGTATAGTCGATGACCAGAGGTGCATCGCAATCGATCGGGGATGTTGTTCGATTCGAGGCGCCGCCGCGGTTCAGTTCGTCCACGTTGATGATCGGACCAGAAAACAAGCTGTGGGCTAAAGCCAGGTGATCGCGATTTGTCAGGATGGCGCCGACGGAGGCTTGCTCCAGGACGTGGCGCAGGCGCGCTTCCGGGAAGGAACTCTCCAATGACATTTGGACGTGGCCGGCTTTGATCGCCCCTAATGAAGCGGCAACAAACGGACTTCCGTTTTCGAACAGAAGGCCCATCGGTCGAGTTTCCGGTAACTGAAGCGCGTGAATTGCCGTGGCAACTTCGTTCGCTTCAAAGTTCAGTCCTGCGTAAGAATAGGAGCTGCTTCGACCGACGACGGCCGGGTGGTCAGGCCTCGCAGCCACGACTTCTTCGAAACGTGACAACAGCGGCTGATCCAGATCAGTCCGAGTGAACGCCAAAAAACCACCCGATGGGTGGAAGGAGCGCTCGCGCAGCGCATTTTGCGCCGCCGGAAGCTGCCTGAGACTAGGCGTCTGCCTTTTCATCCCTGTGAACACCGCAAAAGTCGGGCCACTGCGAAGCGTCGCGCAGTGCGACTTACTTTATAAAATATTGCCGGGCCGTTGGGAAGAGACTTCGCACACTCGGTTCAGCGCCCGACGATCGTCAGTTTCAGAACCGCGGCCTGCTCGGCCAGCTCATCTCTTTGCAGCAGGAGCGTCCGCCCGGCTTCGACTACGAGCGCGCGGATTTTTGCCTCGTGGGCGATCTTAAGAGTTTCGGGACCAATCACTGGCACGTCGAAGCGCATGTCCTGCTTCGGCTTGGCCACCTTCAAAACAATCGCGCCACCACGACCCAGCCGGCCGCCCCGCCTGATGGTGTCGTTCGTTCCTTCGAAACCTTCTACCGCGAGGATAGTTCCGTTCTTAACCACGATGGTCTGGCCGATGTCGAGCGCGGCGATCTGCCGGGCAATCGGCCAGCCAAATTCAATGTCTGCTTCGTTCCGTCGCGACAGATTTGGTCCTGCAATCAATCCTTTGGCCGCGATCAAGTCCTCAAGAAAAGTCGTCGCCGGCAGCAACCGTACGCCCACCTTTTCCATTTCCTCGCTGATCGCCCCGAAGAGCGACTCCGCATTACGCTCCCCCAGTCTCGCTAACAGGAGAAGTGCGCGCCAGTCCGGGCGCAGATCAAAAAGATTGCGGGGCGCGATCTGGCCCGCCATGATCGCGCTGCCGACCTTCCAATCGCGCAGCGTTGTGAGCATCCGCTGAAGTTGACCCACACGAAGCCAGACAATCTCGTCCACCTTCCCCGCCAAGGCCGGATTTGTCTCGCTGGTGAAGGCGACCGCAAAAATCCTGCCGACCCCAGCTTTACGCGCGGCGTTGGCCAGCAGCACCGGGTAGATGCCGTTGCCAGCGATGATCGCGAGTTGATTCGGCGCGTTCAAAATTCGCGCGGTTACCTCGCTCAGGGACGGTGCCGGCGCTTTACGTGCAACTGCGCCAGCGCCTTCTGCAGGGTTGCGTGAATTGCCGCGACCTCCTCGGTGGAATGATCCTCCTTCATCGCAGCCTGGGCTCGCGCGACCGCTTGCTCCGCGGCCGATTCGTCGATTCGTTCCGCTTCCAGCGCGACATCGGTCAAAACCGACACCTTGTCCGGCGTAATCTCGATAAAGCCTTCGCCCACCGCGAGAGATTTCGAGCGACCATCTTTGACCACTCGGAGTTCGCCCGGCTTTAAAATCGTTAGCACCGGCACATGCTTCGGGTAGACGCCGAGTTCGCCCTCGGTTCCCGGCAACGTAACCATCTCCACCTCCTCGGAGTAGGCCGTGATATCAGGCGTAACAATCTCGAGCCGAAGCGTCGCCATCGTTAACCTTCCTTCGTGACCTGCTCGATGCCGCCCTTCATGTAGAAATTCGTTTCTGGAACTTCATCATGTTTGCCATCGAGGATTTCTTTGAAGCCTCGCACCGTCTCCGCGATCGGAACGTATTGTCCCGCGGAGCCGGTGAAGACTTCGGCGACATGGAACGGCTGGCTGAGGAAGCGCTGGATTTTGCGCGCACGAAAAACCGTTAGCTTATCGTCCGGGCTCAACTCATCCATCCCAAGAATCGCGATGATGTCTTGCAGATCCTTGTAGCGTTGCAAAACCTTCTGCACCCCGCGAGCCACCGCGTAATGTTCTTCGCCGACGACCTCGGGCGCGAGCGCCTTGGAAGTAGACGCCAGCGGATCGACCGCCGGATAGATGCCGAGCTCAGCGATCGACCGTTCGAGCACAATGGTCGAGTCCAGATGCGCAAACGTATTGGCCGGCGCTGGATCGGTTAAGTCGTCCGCCGGAACGTAAACCGCCTGGACCGAAGTGATCGAACCCTTCGTCGTCGAAGTAATTCGCTCCTGCAGATCGCCCATCTCCGCCGCCAGAGTCGGTTGATAGCCAACCGCCGATGGCGTGCGCCCAAGGAGCGCGGAGACCTCCGCACCGGCCTGCGAAAACCGAAAGATGTTGTCGATAAAGAGCAGAACGTCTTGGTTCTTTTCGTCGCGGAAGTATTCCGTCATCGCCAGGGCCGAGAGCGCGACGCGCAAACGAGCCCCGGGCGGTTCATTCATCTGTCCGTAGACCAGCGCTACTTTAGACTTACTCAGATCCTTCTGATCGATCACGCCGGCTTCGCTCATTTCCGTGTAAAGGTCATTCCCTTCGCGCGAGCGCTCGCCCACGCCGGCGAAGACCGAAAATCCACCATGATTTTTCGCGATGTTATTGATCAATTCCAGGATGACAACGGTTTTGCCTACGCCTGCGCCCCCGAAGGCGCCGACCTTGCCGCCCTTGGTGAACGGGCAAATCAAATCGATAACCTTGATTCCTGTTTCGAGAATGTTCGCTCTGGTGTCCTGCTCCGTCAGCTCCGGGGCTTTGCGATGGATCGGGTAACGCTTGGTAAATTTTACCTCGCCGCGATTGTCGACCGGCTCGCCCGTCACGTTGAAAATACGACCGAGCGTCCCCTCGCCCACCGGAACGGTAATGGGACTTCCGGTGTCCATGACCTTCATCCCGCGCTTCAGACCTTCGGTCGACGACATCGCGATCGAACGGACCCAGTTGTCACCAAGGTGCTGCTGCACTTCGAGGGTCAGCTTGGTCGGGTTGCCATTGACCTCATACTCAATCTCGAGTGCGTTGTAAATTGAAGGCAGTTTGCCTCCTCTGGCAAATTCCACATCGACCACCGGGCCGATAACCTGCACGATATTTCCTGTGTTCATAAGTCGTTAGTTACTGCTACTGACCCAGCGCCATTTGCGCGGTCGCGATTTCCAACAATTCTGTGGTAATGCTGGCCTGGCGCATCTTGTTGTATTCCAAAGTGAGATCCTTGATGAACTGCTTCGCATTATCGGTCGCGTTCTTCATCGCTACCATCCGCGCGCTGTGCTCGGAGGCGCGAGCGTCGAGCACCATCTGGAAAATTTGATATTGGATATAGTAAGGAAGCATCGAATCGAGCACGCGCTCAGCCGACGGTTCAAAGAGATAGCCGAGAAGCGGATCGCCCGTCTCGGCCGCGGTCCCATTCTGCGGCAAATCGAACGGGCTGACCGGCAGGAGAGTTCGCAGCGTCGGGCGCTGATTGATCGTGTTGATGAAATGGGTGTAAAGAACCGAAACCTTGTCCACTTCGCCCGCGAGAAACTTCTCGATCGCGAATAACGCGATCGGCTTGGTCTCGACAAAAGTCGGCGCGTCCTTCAGCTCGAAATCCGCGAGCATTTCGCGCTTGGTCCGGGCGATGAACTGCCGTGCTTTCCGGCCAACCACCACATAGCCGGTTTTATCTCCTTCGAAGCGGGCTGCTTCGCGCAAAAGATTGGTATTTAACGCGCCCGCCAAACCCTTGTCCGTACTGATGACGATGACGAGCTCTTTCCGAACTTCTCGCACTTGCAGGAGCGGATGGAGCTTCGTGTCGGTGCGTCCCTGAAGGGAAACCAGGACCTTGTTCATCAAAGTGGCGTAGGGACGTCCAGCCAGGGCCTGCGCCTGGGCGCGTCGCATCTTCGACGCGGCCACCATTTGCATCGCCTTGGTGATTTGCGCGGTGTTGCGGATTGATTTGATCCGGCGCCGGATATCCTGGGTATTCGCCATCGCTAATGCTCGTTAGCCGACCGGTTTGGTTGCAGCGAACTCTTCCAGCGCCGACTTCAACGCGCCCTCGACTTCGCCGTCGATTTGCTTCTTCTGCCGAATCGACGCCAGGACTGCATCCTTTCGTGTTTCGAGATACTCCTGCAATTTTTCCTGGAACTCTTTGACCTTGTCGACCGGCACGGGATCGAGGAATCCGTTCTGCATCGCCCAGAGAACCGCGACCTGCATCTCGACCGCGAGCGGATGATATTGTTTTTGTTTGAAGAGCTCGACAATGCGCTGACCGCGATCGAGCCGTGCCTTCGTTGCCGCATCGAGATCGGAGCCGAACTGGGCGAAGGCCGCCAGTTCGCGGAATTGCGCCAGATCGAGTTTAATTTTGCCGGCGACTTGTTTGATACCCTTGATCTGAGCGGCGGAACCAACTCGGCTGACCGAGAGACCGACCGAAATCGCCGGTCGCACGCCCTGGTAGAACAAATCCGTTTCGAGGTAAATTTGACCGTCGGTGATCGAAATCACATTCGTCGGAATGTAGGCCGAAACATCGCCTGCCTGAGTCTCGATGACGGGCAGGGCGGTCAGAGATCCACCGCCAAAATCTTCGCTCACGCGCGCGCTGCGCTCGAGGAGACGAGAATGGAGATAGAAGACGTCGCCCGGATAGGCTTCGCGACCGGAAGGGCGTTTCAGAACTAACGAGACCTGGCGGTATGCGACCGCGTGCTTCGACAAATCGTCATAAATAATGAGCGCGTCCATGCCATTATCCATGAACCACTCGCCCATCGCGGCTCCAGCGAAGGGAGCCAGATACTGGTTCGTCGCCGTCTCGGAGGCCGGCGCGGAAACGATCGTGGTGTATTGCATCGCGCCTTCCTTCTCCAGCACTGCGAGAGCGCGCGCGACGTTCGAGTTCTTCTGCCCGATCGCGACGTAGATACAATAAAGTGGACGATGGTCCTTCAGTCGTCCCTCTTCCGCCGCCTTGTTCAGGCGCGCCTGGCTGATGATGGTATCGATACAAATCGTGGTTTTGCCGGTCGCACGATCGCCAATGATCAACTCACGCTGGCCGCGGCCGATCGGAATCATCGCATCGATCGCCATGATGCCGGTTTGCACCGGCTGATTGACACTGCGGCGTTTGATAATGCCGGGGGCAATTTTTTCGACCGGATAAAACGTTTCCGCTTTCACCGGACCCTTGCCGTCGACGGGCTGGCCCAAGGTATTGACTACGCGTCCAAGGAGCCCCTTGCCCACGGGAACTTGAAGAAGTTTGCCGGTCGTCCGGGCTTCGTCGCCCTCGGATACCTTGGTCGGATCGCCAAGAAGAATGGCGCCTACTTCCGTTTCTTCCAGGTTGAGCGCGAGACCGGAGATTCCGCCCGGGAACTCGATCATTTCATTCAACATGCAATCGCTCAGACCTTCGATGCGGGCGACGCCGTCGCCGGCTTCGCGGACGACG
>JBBSEO010000046.1:0-12079 GCA_038239645.1 Chthoniobacterales bacterium
AGCCACAGCGTCCGCGGACGCTCAGCGCGACATTGCGGCAGGCCGCATTCGCTTCGCGTACATCGGCGGCATCGCCTCGCAAGCGCCAGGGCTACCAAAGGACGGTCGGACGTGGCTCTTCGTGCTTCGCCGCTACGAGCATTACGAGATCGGGCAGCAAGGCTGCAACCAAGACGAGTATGTTTTCGAGCGCGAGCTGTACGCGCGACGGTACAATCAGCGGATGTGGAGCTATGTTTCCAAGCACCGTTAAATCATCTAACCAAGCGATGCAGCCAACCGCGAGTGCTCGATTGCCTTACGCTCAAACCGTTATGAACACCTTGCCAAGCTCGCGTGGTGGCTGATCTTGTGTCTCGTTAGGCCAGACCGCATGAAGCGTCTTTTCATCACCGTCCTTGTCATTGTGGCAGCTCTCGCGGGGGTCGTAGGGCTGGCCATCGCATTCGGCGGACCAAGCGAGCCACCGCCGATGTCGAGCATCAATAACCCATTCAAGAATGTGGATTTCTCCGATCTACCAGAAGCCATTTACTTTACGGCTCGCGATGATACCAAGCTCGCCTTCCGGGCCTACCCGGCGGCAGGCGGCGCGATCAAAGGCAGTGTGGTGCTCGTGCACGGTTCCTCGGCGATTGGCAGCAGCATGCACGTGATGGCCAAAGCGTTCGCGGCGGCTGGCTACGCGGCCTACGCGCTGGACATTCGCGGACACGGCGAATCAGGCGCCAAAGGCCACATCGCCTATGTGGGACAGTTAGAGGACGACATGGAAGACTTTGTCCATTCGACCAGGTTGACTCAGCCTTCCACCCTCGTCGGGTTCTCTTCTGGCGGAGGGTTCGTGCTTCGATTTGCGGGCAGCGCCCGACAGAAGCTTTTCTCCAACTATCTTCTGCTCTCTCCCTTCATCAGCCAGGACGCGGCGACATCGCGTCCGAACAGCGGCGGTTGGGTCAGCGTCGGAGTTCCGCGTATCATTGCCATCTCCTTTCTCAACGGGCTCGGGGTGCACGCGTTCAACGACCTCCCTGTGACACGGTTCGCGCTCACCGAGGAAGCCAAGGGCTTCCTTACACCGCAATATTCGTTCGCCCTTGCGCAGAACTTCAGGCCAGAGCGCGACTACCTGGCAAACATTCGTGCGATCAAACGGCCCCTCAGTGTGTTAGCGGGTCAGAATGATGAAGTGTTCTACACCGACAAGTTTAAGGATGTCTTCAAAGCAGCAGGTAAAGATGTTCCCGTCACGCTGCTTCCCGGGATCGACCACATCTCACTCACTCTTGATCCAGCCGCCATCCAAGCTGCAATTGCGACGGTCGAGAGCATGGATCGCGAAAGGCCTAACCAGGCGATGCAGCCAACCGCGACCATCCGTTCGCCTCACTCTCTTTCGTTATGAACGCCTTGCCAAGCTCGCGCGGTGGCTGATCTTGTTCTCGTTAGATGGTAAAGCCGCACTCCAAAAACTGGGGTTTGCTCTTCGCAAGTCTTCTGGCCGCCTGCGTCGGAGTCATGGCGATTATCACTCGCGAAGTCGGCAGCGCGACTGTGCGCGAGATCCACGCTTCGGGCGACGTCGCGCGATGCGTGGGCGCGCTCTTGCTGATTGTGGCAGCAATGTTGTTCGTCGAATGGGTTAGAAAACTCAGGCAGCATCCATGAGCCGGCGGCGCCAACCATCTGACCAGCCGATGCAGCCAACCGCGAGTGCTCGGTTGCTTCACGCGCACACCGCTATGAACCCCTTGCCAAGGTTGCGCGGTGGATGATGTTGTTCTCGTTAGGCGGCGAATGTCCAAACAAACCAACCCAAAAGGAGAAAATACACATGCAGAAGATCCTAATCGCACTCGCGCTGGTCGTCTCGACAGCAGGACCGCTAGTCGCATCCGAAAACAAAGAGGTAATGGCGACCGTGCGCCAACTCGTCGACGCCTTTAACAAAGGCGACGCCAAGAGCTTGGTCGCGGGCTGCACTGAGCAAATGTGCATTATCGACGAATTTCCGCCCTACGAGTGGCATGGGGCAGGCACTGGCGCGAAATGGCTGGCGGACTACGACGCCGACGCCAAGAAGAATGGAATTAGCGACGGAAACGTCACTATCGGTGAGCCACGGCATGTGGACGTTATCGGTGATCGCGCCTACGTCGTCGTCCTCGCGAACTACACCTATAGCGAGAAGGGGAAGACGATGAAGGAGACGGGATCGACATGGACATTCACGCTGCAGAAAGTAGAGGCTGATTGGCGGGTTACCGGATGGGCTTGGGGAAAGCATTAGTGTGACACCGCCTAACCCAGGCGATGCAACCTAACCGCGACCCTCGGTGTGTTTGCCGTTGATTGTTGGCTCGTTAGGAAGTTGCGGGATTGTCAGTCGAGGCAAGAATGTTTCTGGCGCTCCGGTCGGCTTTCGTCTAGAAGGGCTTATGCACGATAAGTATGTCATCGGAAATGCGATCCTTTGGGCGGTGGCCATAATCGCGTCGGCGCTGGTCCACGCTCCAGTAATTTTGTCGATCGTCATCTTGCCCGCCTTATTTACGGGCTCTCTCGTGATCCAGCCTAGATCGATCGGCCAGAGATGAGGTCCTGAAGGTCAGACTGACTTGCCTGCGAGATTTGGAGTCCAAGCGCGCAGTGGGCGAGATGGCGCGCTGGCGGCTCGAACTACTCGTCGTTAGCGAATTATCGGACGAGGGCGCTAAGGCGCGTAGAGTGGGGTGAGATCGACGTAGATGCGGCAGTCGTCGGCGACGAGCGTGCCGGAAGCATTCGCGCCTGCGAGATGGAAGACAGTGAGGGCTGGGATGGAGACGACGCGTTGATCGTGGCGAGTGTAGGTGACGATGGCTTCGAGAAAGAGGATGTCGTTGGCAAGGAATGAGCCGCGGCTTTCGTGGGTGAGACTCTGGAAGCTGGTGAAGAATTGAGCAATGGCCTGCTCGATCGCGGCGGGTCCATGCAGGGTATCGTTATTGCCGAAGCGTAGGGTGCCGGTTGCGGTGAAGGCGTTAGCGAAGCCTTTCGCATCCTTCCGGTCGACGGCGTTGGTATAGAGGTCCTCGGCCCAGGCGAAGACTTGCTCCGCGGATAATGCGTTCGGCATCGAATCAGGAGGGCAGGGGGAACTGGCCCATGAGATTCCGGACCCGGCCGCGAATCTTTTCGAGGGCAGAAGTGTCTTCGCGTTTCTCCACCGCCTCAGCGACGAGATCGGCGATCTCGAGCATCTCTTCCTCGCGCAGGCCGCGGGTGGTGACGGCCGGGGTGCCGACACGGATGCCGCCGGGCTTGAAGATCGGGTAGGTATCGAACGGGATCGCGTTTTTGTTCACGGTGATGCCGGCGCGGTCGAGAATTTCCTGCGCATCGCGGCCGTTGATGTTCTTCGGGCGAAGATCGACGAGCATGAGGTGGTTGTCGGTGCCGCCCGAGACGATGCGGAAGCCGTGCTTGGCGAGGCCAGCGGCGAGTGCTTTCGCGTTACTCACAACCTGTCGCTGGTAGACGCGGAAATGCGGCAGGAGCGCTTCGTGAAAGCAGACGGCTTTCGCGGCGATGACGTGCATGAGCGGGCCGCCCTGGATGCCGGGGAAGACCATGGAGTCGATCGACTTCGCGAATTGTTCTTCGCACATGATGATGCCGCCGCGCGGTCCGCGCAGGCTCTTGTGCGTGGTGGTGGTGACGAACTGTGCGTGCGGGATCGGGCTGGGATGCTGCCCGCCGGCGACGAGGCCGGCGATGTGCGCCATGTCGATGAAAAGGAGCGCGCCGCAGGCGTCGGCGATCTTGCGCAGGCGCGGGTAATCGAGGGTGCGCGGGTAAGCCGAGGCGCCGGCGGTGATCATGGCCGGCCTGGTTTCGGCGGCGAGTTTCTCAAGCGCGTCGTAATCGATCTGCTCGGTCTTTTCGTCGACGCCGTAATGGGTGACCTGGTAAAATTTGCCGGAGAAATTCGCGGGATGGCCGTGGGTAAGATGGCCGCCATGCGCGAGATTCATGGTCAGGATTTTGTCGCCGACCTTGAGCGCGGAAAAGTAGACGGCCATGTTCGCCTGCGCGCCGCTGTGCGGCTGGACGTTGACGTGCTGGGCGCCGAATAATTTCTTTGCGCGGTCGAGCGCGAGCCGCTCGACGGTATCGACATTCTCGCAGCCGCCGTACCAGCGTTTCCCGGGGTAACCTTCGGCGTATTTATTGGTGAGGACGCTGCCCTGCGCTTCCATGACGGCGCGGCTGGTAAAATTTTCCGAGGCAATCAGCTCGATGTTTTCGCTCTGCCGTTTCACTTCGGCGGCGATGGCATCGGCGACTTCGGGATCAACCGCGCGGACGTCGCCGCTGGAGGCACGCAATTCGTCTTCCGAGGAGGAGATTTCAGGGTCGGGCATGGGAAAGGCGGTACTTCCACCGCCGCGAGGGGTATCGGGAACGGTCACCGCGCTTTGTTCTACGAACGCGAGCACACTCGGTAAAGCGTTTTTGATCGTGCGCGCGCAAGTGCGGTAAACGTCGCGCCCGAAACCGATGGGATCGGGGACATCGAGCCAGGAAGTGGCGCCGTCGCGCTCGAATTCGCGGAGCAAAAATGTTTTGTCGGCCGCCGCGGGAAAGAGAAGATGGATGGCTTCGACATGGGCGCCGGTCATGGCAAAAATGTGGGTGGCGCGCTCGACGAGGCTGGCGGTGAGGGGATGGCTGCGGAGACGGCGAATGTCCACGCCATCGGTCTCGCAAACTTCGACCGCGTGGGGGCTGGGCGGTTGCCCATGAACGGCGTGCACGCCGGCCGATCCTACTTCAATGTCCTTGCGATTTGCCACGAGACGGCGGAAGAGCCCTTCCGCAATGGGGCTGCGACAAACGTTTCCCGTACAGACAAAAAGGACGCTTTTCACAAGGGGCGGGCGCGCCAGAGTGCGCCCAAACAAGTTAAGGTCGTGAGCATCGAAGTCAAAATCAGCGCATTTCCCGGGTGATGAACTGGAAAAATTTCCGCTACCGGCTGGAGGTGATTGCGCTGCGCGGTTTCGCGGTGCTGGTGCAATTGTGGCCGCGCGATGGCGTGGTGATGATGGCGAAGATCGCGGGCGGCCTCGCCTTCGCTTTCGATCGCCGGGGTCGCGAGGTCGCGCTGGCAAATCTCGCGCTGGCCTTCCCTGACCGTTTCAGCGCGGACGAACGACAAAAGATTGCGCGCGAATCGTTTCAGCATTTCGCGCAGACGATGCTCGATTTGCTCTGGAGTCCGCGGCTGACGCGGAAGAATTTTTCGCGCTACGTGGAAGTGGAAAGTTTCCCGGATGCCTCGGAGACGCCATTCATCATCGCCTGTTTTCACTACAGCAATTTCGAATGGCTCAGCTTCGCCTGCGGATTCAACGATCGCTACGCCACGATCATCGCCCAGGAATTCAAGAATCCGCTGCTCGAGCCGATCTTCTCCGCCTGGCGCGGGCGCGCGGGCCATACCTTCACGCCGCGGGAGGGCGCGATCCTCTTATTATATAGAGTGCTGCGCAAAGGCGGGAACACAGCGATGCTGGCCGATCTCACCGTGCCGGCCGGTCCGGCGGCGGTGGCGATCAATTGTTTCGGATTGATGAAAAGCATGACGCCCGCGCTCGCCTGGCTCCATCAAAAGTCGGGTGTGCCGATTCTTCCGGCGCATTGCGAACCGCTGGCGCACGGGCGTTATCGCATTGTTTTTCACGAGCCGATCAGGCTCGGGGAAACGGCGACCGTGCGCGAGATCACGCAGGCATGCTGGAATTCTTTCGAGCCGGTAGTGCGCAAGAATCCGGCGCCCTGGCTCTGGATGTATAAGCATTGGCGCTACGAACCGAGCGAGGGCGGCGCGAATTACCCGGCCTACGCCAGCGCGCATCGCCGCTTTGATCGGATGCTGGCGCAAAAGTAACTGGCGTCGCGCGGATTTTTTCACGACGCTGACCGCAATGCAGGAAGTGAAAGAGCGCGCCTGGCGCGAAGAGCGAGCGAGGCCAAGCCTGCCGGAATCGTTTCGTTCGATCGAAATGCCGACGCGGGGCGGTTTCTGGCGGAAGCTGCTCGCCTTTTCCGGGCCGGGCTATCTCGTGGCGGTCGGTTACATGGACCCGGGCAACTGGGCGACCGATCTCGCGGGCGGCTCGCAGTTCGGCTACGCGCTCCTGAGCGTCATCCTGCTTTCGAACGTAATGGCGATTCTTCTGCAATCGCTGAGCGCACGACTCGGGATCGCGACCGGGCGCGACCTCGCCCAGGCCTGCCGCGATCATTATTCGCGACCGGTCTCGTTCGCGCTCTGGGTGCTGTGCGAAATCGCCATCTCCGCCTGCGATCTCGCGGAAGTGATTGGGTCGGCCATCGCGCTGAATCTGTTGTTCAAGATCCCGATCGTTTTCGGTGTCTGCATTACCGCCGCCGATGTCTTGTTAGTGATGTTTCTCCAGAACCGGGGTTTCCGTTTTCTGGAGGTGCTGGTGATCTCGCTCATCCTTTTGATCGGCGGCTGTTTCCTCTTTGAGATCATCGTCTCGCGTCCGGAATTCGGCGGGGTCGCGCGCGGTTTCGTCCCGAGCACCAAAATTTTCCAGGATCAGGGAATGCTCTACATCGCGATCGGCATCATCGGCGCGACGGTGATGCCCCATAACCTGTATCTGCATTCGTCCGTCGTGCAGACGCGGAAGTATGAACAGACGGCGCGCGGGAAAGCGGAAGCGGTGAAATTCGCCACACTCGACTCGACCGTCGCGCTCATGTTCGCGCTCTTTATCAATGCCGCGATTTTAATTGTCTCCGCAGCGACGTTTCACCGCCGCGGACAATTTCAGGTCGCGGAAATCCAGGACGCGTTTCGCCTGCTTTCACCCACGCTCGGTGTCGGATTGGCGAGCATTGTCTTCGCGGTGGCGCTGCTGGCCTCCGGCCAAAATTCGACCCTCACCGGCACGCTCGCGGGCCAGATTGTGATGGAAGGATTTCTCAATCTGCGACTGCGTCCGTGGCTGCGCCGCTTAATCACGCGCGCGATTGCGATCGTGCCGGCGGTGATCGTGGCCGCGCTCTACGGCGAGTCGGGCACGGCGAAATTGCTCGTCTTCAGTCAGGTGGTGCTCAGCCTGCAGCTTTCATTTGCGGTTATCCCGCTCGTTCTTTTCACGGGCGATCGCCGCAAGATGGGCGAGTTCGTTTCGCCGGTCTGGCTGCGCACCTGCGCGTGGCTCACCGTCGGATTGATCGTGGCCCTTAATGCGAAATTTGTTTACGACTGGAGCGTGCAACACGTCAGCGGGTGATGTACCGGAAAATTCTCGTCGCTCTCGAAAATAGCCGGGCCGATGCGGCGATCCTCCCGCACATCGCGGAGCTGGCGCGGCTGCACGGCTCGGCGCTGTTGCTGGTCCACGTCGCCGACGGATTCGCCGCGAGGAATTTTGAGCAGCTCAAGCTCGCTGAGTCGGAAGAGATGCGCCGCGATCGCGCTTATCTGGAGGAGGCCGCGGAGCCGCTACGAGCGACGGGATTGAATGTGGCCACGGCGCTGGAGTTGGGCGACCCGGCCACACAAATTGTGCGGGCGGCGGAAGAGGCGAGCTGCGATCTCATTGCCATGACGTCGCACGGGCATCGACTGCTGGGCGATATCCTGCACGGCAGCACGATCAACGAAGTGCGGCATCGCACCACCGTCCCGGTCCTGACCGTGCGAGCGCCCAAGGAATGAAGGCCCTGCTGCTCACGAACGAATATCCGCCGAACAATTACGGCGGAGCCGGGGTGCACGTGGAATATTTATCGCGCGAACTGGCGAAGCTGATGCCAGTGGAGGTGCGCTGCTTTGGCGATCAACGGGCGCAGGAAGGAAACCTGACCGTGCGCGGCTTTCCCGTTGCTAACGAGAACTGGACCTGCCCGCCGCAATTACGTTCCATCTTTGGCGCGATCCAGCGCTGCACGGATTTCAACACCGCCGGCATCGACGCGCAGATTGTCCACTGCCATACCTGGTATTCGCATTGGGGTGGCATCCTCGCGCGCCAGAATTATGGGATCCCGCTCGTCGTGACCGTGCACTCGCTTGAGCCGTTGCGCCCGTGGAAGCGGGAGCAACTGGGCGGCGGATACGATTTCACCGTCTGGCTGGAAAAGACCGCGCTGGAAATGGCGGACGCGGTCATCGCGGTCTCGCACGAAACCAAGGCGGACCTCGCGCGATTGTTCCAGGTGCGGCCGGAACGAATGCACGTGATCTACAACGGCATCGATCTCGCGGAATATCAGCGGACAAAAGCGAACGACGCGCTGCGCAAGTTCGGGATCGACCCGGCGCGCCCCTACGTTCTCTTCGTCGGTCGAATCACTCGCCAGAAGGGGATCATGCATCTCGTCCGCGCGATCGAATTCATGGAACCCGGCTTTCAAATCGTTCTCTGCGCGGGCGCGCCTGACACACCGGAGATAGCGCAGGAAATGGCCGGGGCAGTGGCGCGCACGCAGGCGAAGAGAGCCGACGTTATTTGGATCGACGAAATGGTGGCCAGGAAAACCGTGATCGAACTTTACTCGCACGCCGCTGTCTTCTGCTGTCCGTCGATCTACGAACCGTTTGGCATCATTAACCTCGAAGCGATGGCCTGCGAAACCGCGGTGGTGGCGAGCGCCGTCGGTGGCATTAAGGAAGTCGTAGTCGATGGCGAAACCGGATTTCTCGTTCCGGTCGAACAAATGCGCGAGAGTCCGTTCGCGCCGGTCGCGCCGGAGAAATTCGCGCGCGACCTCGCCGCCAAAATTAACGAGCTGATGCGCGATGAAGGGATGCGGACGCGGTTCGGCGAGGCCGGCCGGCGGCGCGCGGAAGCAAAATTTAGCTGGCGCTCGATTGCACAGGAGACGGCTGCGCTTTATCAATCGCTGCTTCCCGCCTAACGAGACGTGGCGATCGTTTACCCGGAGTCGAAAGTTCCGCCTGTAGGCGGGTTGGCGGCAGCGCGAATATCTTGCGTTGTTGCGCGATCCGGTAGGGTGGATGCGTGACATTTATCGACAGCATGGAAAGGTTTTGGGGCTTGGGCCGGTGGCTTTTGATGAGCCAAAAAAATTGCACGTGCTGGCGGTCGGTCCGGAATTTAATAGCCAAGTCCTGAGCGATCCCGCGCTCTTTCGGCCCACTGGATTACTTTTGCGCGGTCCAGAAAATTCCGCCCAACGCCGGGTGCGGCAAGGTTTGACCCGGATGACCGACGCGGAATTGGTGGGTCAGATTGCAATTCTTTTCGTCGCAAGTTTCGAAACCACTACCAGCGCGCTCACTTGGGCGCTGTTTTTGATCGCCCAACATCCCAAGGTTGCTTTGAAGTGTTAGACGAACAGAAATTTCTCGGCAACGTGCCGCCAGCAGGCGAGCAGCTAACGAGACTTGAATTCCTGAACTGCGTCATCAAGGAAAGCATGCGAGTGCTGCCGCCGGTTCCCTACACCGTGCGCGCGACCGAGAGCGAAGTCTGGCTTGGGCCGTATTATTTGCCGCACGGTGCGCGCGTGATTCTGAGCCATTATCTGACGCATCATTTGCCGGAGCTTTATTCGGGCCGGAAAAATTCCGGCCAGAACGCTGGCGCGAGATCGATCCGAATCAGTGCGAATACATGCCTTTCAACGCCGGCCGGGTATCTGCATCGGGGCGGCTTTCGCGACCCAGGTGCTAAAAATGGCGCTAACGAGAAGTATGCAACGCTTCCGTTTTAATGTTGTCCCGGGGACCTGCATCGATCGGGTGGTTCGGATCACGATGAATCCACGCCGGGGCCTGCCGGTTTGGATCGAGAAGAGTGATGGGAAATTCAGGGCGAGCGAGGGGCGTGGCCAGATTCACGAAATGGTTGACCTGCGGAGCGACAAGTCGCAATAACGCGCTCTGGTTTTGTCTCTCAAAGTTCTCACCGGCACCGGGGCGGCGCGCGAATATGTGCGCTTTTTTCGCGATCCCATCCGCTGCCCACCGCGAGCACGTTGACCTGGACGTTGTTTCTTCTTGCGCAGTGATCGCACGGTCCGCATCACCATGACTGCTCGCGGTGGCCTGCCGATGACCCTGGCTGCGAATGACGGACGGTTCCACGCTCGCCCGGTCACGGGCAAATCCACGAAATGGTCACGTTTCCGTCTCCAGAAGAATTCTGAGCACGGCTGCGAGAATGCCCGCCGGATTTGAATGACAGGCCGCCAGCGCGATGGCAGTTTACGCGCGCATGTTTGTCGATCGTGTCCGAATTTTCGCCCAGGCTGGAAATGGTGGACGCGGTTGCGTTAGTTTTCGCCGGGAGAAATTTGTTCCCAAGGGTGGCCCGGATGGCGGCGACGGCGGGCGCGGCGGCGATATCATCTTGCGCGCTGACCCGCACACCGATCATCTCGCGTCGCTTTACTACGAGCCAATCGTCCGGGCGAAGAATGGCGAGCACGGCCAGGGAAAAAAGATGCACGGCAAAAATGCCATTAAGAAAATCGTGGCGGTTCCGATCGGCACGATCGTGCGGCGTGGCTTGCCGGTGCACGAGGCCGATCCCGAAAGTGATCAGCCCGCGACGCCGAAGCAGTTCGAGGTCGGCGAGGAAATTGCAGACCTAAACCGGTCGGCGGAGGAATTTTTACTTTGTCGCGGCGGCGGCGGCGGCAAGGGCAACGTCCATTTCAAGAGTTCGCGCAATCGCGCGCCGCGGGAATACACCGATGGTGGCGAAGGCGAGAGCGGATATTTTTTCCTCGAGCTGCACACGATCGCGGACGCTGCGCTGGTTGGCTATCCGAATGCGGGAAAGTCGACCCTCCTGCGTCAGCTCTCGGCCGCACAACCGAAAGTCGCGCCCTATCCGTTTACGACGCTGCATCCTGTAGTCGGCGTGGTCGAGATCGACGAATACGCGCGAATCACAGTCGCAGACATTCCAGGATTGATTGAAGGAGCGCATTTGAATCTTGGACTTGGCCACGATTTTCTGCGGCACATCACGCGCTGCCGCGTGCTGGTTTTCGTTCTCGACATGGCGGGCAGCGAGGGCCGCAACCCCATCGCGGATTTGGAATCGCTCCGGCGCGAGATCGATCTTTACGATGCCCGTCTGTCGCAGCGCCCCTGGTTTGTCGTGGCGAACAAAATGGATTTACCGGAAGCGGAGGAAAATCTGGAGACGTTTCCCCGGCGTTTCCCGCAGATTGAAGTTTTGAGCCTCTCAGCCAAGGCGGGTGAGGGAATAACCCAACTCATCAAGCTGCTGGCGACGAGAGTATCGGCGATTTCATCTGACAAGACCGCGGATCAGGCTTAGTCCTAGGAGGGCGGAACATGGGCAAGCTCGTCGTCGCAAGTTATTGCAGCACATTTTTAAAACCGGAGATGCTGCACGTCTATCGGCAGGTCACCGGGCTGCAGGAAACCCGAACCTTCGTCATGACGAAGGCGGTCGAAAACGCGGGCCGTTTCCCATTTGCGGATATCGAGCGCATTCCGCGGCCGCATCGCAATTATTTCCGGCATGGTTGGATGAAGTTTGTCGAACGCCGGCCACCTTTGATTTACCGCGGAGAATATCAATCGCTCGTTTCCATCCTGGAACGCCGGGGCGCGGAAATGATGCACATCTACTTCGGTCATACCGGCGTCCATCTCATCCCATTTATCCGCGAGTGGAACAGGCCGTGCGTCGTTTCCTTTCACGGCGCTGACGTCGCCATGAATGCCCAGGTTCAGAATTATCAGGGCAAGTTGCGGGTCCTTTTTGATTCCGTAGTTGCGGTCCTCGCGCGGTCGCAATCGATCGCCGACCGTCTCATCCGCATCGGCTGCGCGCCCGCGAAGATTCGACTGAATCGCACCGGTATTCCGTTGCACGACTTTCCCTTCATTTCGCGCGAAATTCCAGCGAACGGGCAGTGGAGAATTTTGCAGGCCTGCCGCCTGATCGACAAGAAAGGCGTGGCGACGGCGATCCGTGCTTTCGCCGCTTTCGCCCTGGAGTTTCCGCAGGCGGAATTCTCTATCGCCGGGAAGGGGAGTCTTCAG
>JBBSEO010000047.1:0-11620 GCA_038239645.1 Chthoniobacterales bacterium
CGCCGTTTCGTAAACGCTCGATTGCCGGAAAGCGCCGCTGTCAGCGTGCCGGTCGCGGAGGCGATCGCGCGCGAATTGAAGGAAGCGCAGTCGATCGCCCAAGTTCGAGCCGAGCGCGACTCCGACCCGATTAGAGCCCGAGGACATCACGCATGCTGTAAATTCGCGGCGGCTGGCCGACGACCCAGCGCGCTGCGCGCAACGCACCGCGTGCAAACGTCTCGCGGCTCGCCGCACGGTGAGTCAACTCCAGTCGCTCGCCGTCTCCGGCGAGAATCACGGTGTGCTCGCCCACGATGTCCCCTCCCCGAATCGAGTGAATGCCGATCTCCTCTGTCCCACGCGCACCGATCATTCCCTCTCGACCGTGCCGCCAATTTTTCTGGCCGCGCGATTTCTGCAGAATTTCCGCCAGCGCTTTCGCCGTTCCGCTGGGCGCGTCCTTCTTCCAACGATGATGGGCTTCAACAATTTCAAAATCGACTTTGTCACCCAGAGCCTTCGCCGCCTGTTCGGTCAGCCAGAAAAGAACGTTCACGCCCACGCTGAAATTCGACGCCAGAACCACCGGCACGACTTTGGCTACCCGCGCGATTTCGTCCTGCTGTTTGCCGTCGTGGCCAGTGGTGCCGATCACGACCGGTAATTTTTGAGCCAGCGCCTTTTCGCAAATCTCTCCCGTCGCGGAAGCGGCACTGAAGTCGATCAAAACCTCCGCCGCCTCGCTCGCCGCCACAATCGTGACATTTTCCTTCGCGGCGATTTCCGCCACGGCTCGGCCCATTCGTCCCTGCGCGCCGATCAGGATTGCGCGCAGTTGTCTCATCTCGCGTTTTCGAACTTCGTCAGAGTCGCCCGCAAACGCTCCTGGTTCGCGGGCGACATTTCGCAAAGCGGCAAACGCACTTCCGGCGTCAGCATTTCGCGCCACGACATCGCCGTTTTCACCGGCACCGGATTCGGTTCGATGAACAAATCATTGAACAACCCTCCCAGGCGACGATGCATTTCCTCCGCGCGTTTCATATCCCCGTGGCGAAACGCCCGCGTGATTTCCGCGACCTCGCCCGGGACTAAATTTGACGCCACACTCACGACGCCGACCGCGCCCACCGCGAGAAACGGCAACGTCAAACCGTCGTCGCCGCTTAAAATTGTGAAAGTCTCCGGCAGCAACCGGCGCAATTCACTCACTCGCGCCACACTTCCGCCCGCTTCCTTAATCGAAACAATGTTCGCGCATTCCTTCGCCAACCGCGCCACGGTTTCGGCGCCGATATCTACTCCGCATCGAGCCGGAATGTTGTAGAGCATGATGCGCAGCGCGGTGTTCTCCGCGATCGCGCGAAAATGCCGGAACAGACCTTCCTGACTCGGCTTGTTGTAATACGGCGCAACAATCAGCGCCCCGTCCACCCCCAGCTGTTCCGCCGACTGCGTCGCCGCGATCGCGTCGCTCGTCGAATACGATCCCGTTCCCGCGAAAACAAGACAGCGTCGGCGCGTTTTTTCGACGGTGAAGCGGATGACCTCTTCGCGCTCATCGTGCGAGAGCGTGGGCGATTCTCCGGTCGTTCCGACCGCGACGACGCCATCGACCCGCGCTGCAACTTGTGCCTCGATCAATTTTTCCAAGGCGGGAAAATCCACCCCACCGTCGCGGAAAGGCGTTACCAGCGCAGTAAAGGTTCCGCGGAACATTGCTCAGAGCTCGATCGAACCTTCGAAGACAAATTCGGCCGGACCGGTCAGAGTGACCGCGGTGAAATGCTCGCCCTCGCGGCGAAAATCAACGCTCAATTCGCTCCCGCCCCAAACCAAAACCGAGATCGGGCCATCGGCCTTTTCGGTCACGGCAAAAATCAGCGCACTCGCGACCACGCCGGTTCCGCACGCGAGCGTCTCGCCTTCGACTCCCCGTTCGTAGGTCCGAATCGCGATCGCACGCTCGCCGCGCTTCTCCAGAAAATTTACGTTGGCCCCCGCGGGCGCAAACATCGTGTGCCGCCGCAGCGTTTGCCCATCGCGCACGACGTCCACTTCTTCAATCGATGCGACGGGAACAACAACGTGTGGAACGCCGCTGTTAATAAAATGCGCTCGCCAACTTCTCTCCCCTTCGGCGACCTCGAGATCAAGACGCTCGTCCTTCGGATCGCTCATCTGGAGACGCACCTCGTCTTTGAGTAACTCGGCGCCGATCACGCCGGCCGGTGTTTCGAACGAAAAGCGCCCGGATACTCCGGCGACCCGCTCGGCGAAGCGCGCGAAACAGCGCGCGCCGTTCCCGCACATTTCCGCCTCGCCGCCATCGGCGTTGTAGTAACGCATCCGAAAATCCGCACCGTTCTGCGCTGGTTCGAGCAGAAGAATTCCATCCGCGCCCACGCCGCGATGCCGGTCGCAAATTTGCGCGATCTGCGCGCGACCCAGCTGCACCTCGCCCTGGCGATTGTCGACCAGGACGAAGTCATTGCCGGCACCGTTCATCTTCGTGAAGCGCAGCATCGAGCTTCGTTAGCATATCGTCGGGCGCCTGTCATTTCGGTCGCTCGACTTCCTCGGCGGCGTCGGCAAAATGTGAGCCGTGAATCCCGGCACGCTCCTGAATGGTTATCTCCTCGGTTGGTCCGTGGCCTGGCCACCGGGCCCGATCAACGCCGAGATGATTCGCCGCGGCCTCACGCCCAGGGAGCGCGGGGGGGGATTTTGGTCGGCCTGGCCCATCGGCCTCGGCGCGTGCACCGGAGACTTTCTCTGGGCCTTTTTCGTTTCCGTGGGCGCGGGCGCACTTTTAAGTTCGCTCATCATTCGGCGCGTTCTCGGCGTCATTAGCCTCTTGCTGCTGCTTTATCTCGCAACAAAGTTCGCGCTCAGCGCCCGGAAAATTTATCGCTCACATCACGCGCAGGAATTCGCCCCGCCAGTCGCGACGAAAGGCGCGCGCAATGGTTTCCTCCTCGGGCTTCTCGTTGTCCTGATGAGCCCTTGGAACATCGGCTTCTGGCTTGCGGTAATCGGGAGCCAGCCCAATCCGGCGGCCAGCGTTTTCCAATCGCTCCTCATGGCGATGTCAGTCGTGCTCGGCGCTTTCACCTGGGGCGTAGTGCTCTGCACCGCGGTCAAGTTTGGCGCGCGTATTTTCTCCCGCCCGGAATGGCAGATCGTGACCGAACTCATTACCTGCCTGGTGATGCTTTGGTTTGCGCTGCGACTTCTCCTGCACTTCCCGTGAAGACCGCACCCGTCACTGAGCGAAAATCGTCGCTAACGATTAATGAGATCTACTTCTCGATCCAGGGCGAGAGCACCTGGGTGGGTTTACCCTGCGTTTTCGTTCGCCTCACCTTCTGCGATCTACGCTGCAACTACTGCGACACGGCCTACGCATTCTACGAGGGCGAAAAAACTCCGATCGAGGAGATCGTGAAACGCGTGCTGAAATTTGATTGCCCGCTGGTTGAAATCACCGGGGGCGAGCCGTTGCTGCAAAGAAATGTTCTGCCCCTGATGAGCGCGCTTTGTGACGCCGGAAAAACAGTGCTGATCGAAACCAGCGGCGCGCATGACATCTCGACCATCGATCCCCGCGTCCATCGAATCATGGATCTGAAAACTCCGGGCAGCGGCGAATGCGAGCGCAACCTTTGGAGCAACCTCACGCACCTGACCGAGCGCGATGAGGTGAAGTTCGTCATCGGTTCGCGCGAAGATTACGAATGGTCGCGCACGCAGGTGAAGGAGCATCGCCTCGCGGGCAAAGTCCGCGCCGTTCTCTTCTCGCCGATCTTTGGCCGGATCGAGCCGCGGGCGATTGTCGATTGGGTTCTGCAAGATGCCCTGCCGGTGCGTTTTCAATTGCAACTGCACAAATTTGTCTGGCCACCCACGCAACGCAGCGTGTGAGTTAAGCGCGACTGTGTTCGTTCGCGGCCCGAGCCCGGACTTGCGCAATGAAATCGTCGAAGAGCGAGCCGTAAATCGTTCCGCGCTCAGGATGATATTGCACCGCCAGCGCAAAGGGATAATCGCGCAATCGGACCTGTTCGATCACGTCATCGGTGGCGCACCACGCTTCGACCGTCAAGCCTTCACCCAGTCGCTCAATCGCCTGGTGATGAGAGCTATTCACTTTCTCGAAGCGATGCCGCGCGGTGCGGTCGGTTCGCAGTGATTGCACGTCCTGCGTTTTCTGCTCGGGAAGATTGTGACCCGGCAAATCAAGCTGCAATGTTCCGCCCAAACCAACGTTCAGAACCTGCATCCCCTTGCAGACACCAAAAACAGGGAGACGCAGCGCCAGCGCCCTTTCGAGCGCATCGAATTCCCACCGGTCGCGCGCAATATCCGATTCCGAATCGAGAACCGACGGATCGGGCACCGGCTGGCGCAAGAATTCAGGGACGATGTCGGCACCGCCAGTCAGAAGGAGCCCGTCCAACGCGCTCCAGTCCATCGGGTCCGACCTCGCGGCATTGCGTAGCTGGATGTCTTGCGCGTTGCGGAAAAACGGCACGAAATATTTTTCGTCCTTCGCGCGTATCCAGGTCGCGACAATTGGCATGACCGAGTTTGCGACCCGGGGCGAGCCTTGTAAATAGGGACGCCATGGAAACGGAGGCGATGCTCGCGCGCAGGATCAATGACCTCGCGCGCGCCGCCAAAGTGGACCGCGTCGCCGTTGCTCTTCACGACCGATCGGGATTTCGTCCGCGTGGGCGCCGACTCGAAGTGACGTGCGATTTTACCCCAGACGCTGCTCCTACCCTCGCGACCTGCGCCTTTCTCGTGGGCGTGATCGAGACGGCATTAGCGTGGCCGGGTTACGAGTTGTTGCGCTTTAGTCGCCATCGTTTGCCGCGCTTACGCCGCTATCTTCTGCGGAAACACTCTTCGCGCCAAGGCAGACGCATTTTGGCTGACTCGTTAGAGCACGATCCTTTCGTGGTATCTCCGAGCGAGCCGATCTGGCACTTGCGCGATGGTCGTATGGTCAGCCTGCGGCAGCTTTGCTCAGAGATCCTCCCGCCTTTCCGGCAAAACATCGCGCGGCTGATCGATCGCGAGACGCGCCATCATATCGAGGCGGTGTTCGCCGGCGACGCCCGATCTCTGCTCGATTTTCCTGATCGACCTTCAGCCTACGACGACGCCGGTAAGGAGATGTCCTGGAACCGCCGGCGGATACGGCGCTGGTCGCGCTCAGCCTACGAGCGCGTCATTCATCGCGCCATTCGGCGCGAGCCAATCACGATCGGTCGTCACCAATATCTCGCGGAGAGAATGCTCGGTTGGTCCGAGATTTCGTTCCGGGAGGTAAAAACAGGTCGCGCACGCGTTTTTACTCTCGACGATCTCGTCCGGCGGCGCGCCGGTCGTTAGAGGCCCATGAGCTCACGGACATACTTCACCGGCGGACTTCCGAACGAAGTCACGGTGTCATGGTACTTCTTGAGATTGAAGTTCGCGCCCTCCCGCGCCCTGGCCTTCTCCCGCAGATCCAGATGCTCGGCGACGCCGACGAAGTAAGTGGAAAGCTGACCTGAACTAAGCCGCGCTCGCTTCCACTTCGCGACCGCTTCCCCTTCCTGCTGGAAACCTTCCTTCATCATCAAATCCATCGCCTGTTGCTCACTCATGTTATGAGCATGGATGCCCTGGTCGATCAGCGCGTTGCAAATAACGCGAAGGCGCATCTTGAGTTGCTCCATCTTTACCTCGGCGCCGCCATAACCAGCCTCGGCCATGAATTGCTCCGCATAAACGGCCCAACCTTCGATGAACGTCCCGCTTTGGAAGATGGCGCGAACCAAAGTCGGCGCGCGGAACTCGTTCGCGTGCGCTAGTTGTAAATAGTGTCCTGGCATCGCCTCATGCACCGTCAGGTCGCGGCACATGAAATTGTTGTATTCCTTGAAGAACGAATCCTTGCGCTGGGCGTTCCAATCGTTGGGCGTCGGCGCGACGGCGAAGAAAGTTTTGCCGCCCGTCTCAAGCGGTCCGGGCGCATCGCAATAAGCGACACTGCGACCACGCTTGAACTCCGGCATGACAATGACATCGAGCGGCGTTTCCGGGACGGTGACGAGGTTGTGCTGGCGGGTGAAATCCGTCGCTTCGCGCACAACCTTCTGCGCGTAGCTCACGATGGTTTCATCGTTCGGACGTTCTTCCGCGAGCTTATCGAGAACTGCCGTCGTGACCTTCTTTCGATCTGATTGGGTGGCCTTGTCCACGTTTGGAAAGTATTTCACGTAGAGCGGAAGCGCGGTCTCGTAGATCGTCTTTTGCGTGGCCGCGAGATCGTCCCTGGCCCGCTTTTCGATCTCCTCCATCGAGAGATCGGAAGCGAGAGCAAAGCGGAGTTTCTTGCGGAATTTATCGGCACCGAGGCGAAAATCGCCGTCGGATCGAGGAAGTAGATCCTTTTGTAGCCAAGTTTTGTATTCTTCTAACGTCTTGGCCGTCTTCTCCTGCAACGAGCTAACGTCTTTCGCGGCCTGCGGCGCCTGATTCAAGAGCGGCGTAATGCCTTCCCGCACCAGCGAGATCGCACCCTGCGCCTGTTCGATGGCCGTTTCGGTGTAAATGCGCGGGCAGTGCTGAAGGTTTGCCTTGGCCTGCGCCACGACGGTCGGAATCCCTTCCAGGCGTTGGCGAAGATTGGGGATGCGATCAGCGGCCGGCGCGAAGTCGCGCGCGACGAGAACGTAAATGCTGTTCGCCAAACTATTGTTATAGATCAGCGGATTCCATTGCCACTCTTTCAGCTCCTCAAAATCAAAGATCTCGTTATCGATGCTTTCTTTTAGGATGCGGACATCCACCATGTTCGCACCGGTGAGGGTGGAAATATCGTTGAAAGCTTCGAGTTGTTCGCGCGTCTCCTTCGCTCGCGCCAGTTCTTTCGCCCGCGCCTCGGGCGAGTAATTCGTCAGCCTGGCATCGAACCGGTGATCACCCAGTTCGGTCGCCAGTTCCGGATGCGAAACCAGCAAGCCCTGGATGTAATCGTGCGCGATTTTTTGAAACTGCTCGTCCGCCGGCGTCGCGCGCAGACTCATCGCGACGGTTAAGCTCAGTAATACCGCCAAGGCCATCTTCATAACGGCATGCTAGGCAGCGCCACCGGATTGCACAGCAGATTTTGCCATTGGCGCGGGAGAGCACCGAGTCGAAGGTAATTGCGTGGTGTCGTCTTACCTTTACGGGTTGATCGGAGGCGCGCTCATCGGGTTAGCAAGTGCCGGCGCGTTCGCCCTCACGCGAAAAATTCCCGGAATCTCCGGCGTATTCGGCCAGCTTTTCGCTCCTCAAACCACAGACCGTTCCTGGCGCCGAATCTTTCTCGCCGGGCTCATCGCCGGCGCGGGATTGACCTTCTTCCTGTCCTCACACGCATCTGTTTTCGCTCGAACCGGCGCTCGGTTATTTGCGGAGCCGCTTCGGAACAGGCCTGGCCATCTCCGGCATGATGGACCCAGTGAGAGTACTCGGATTTCTCGACGTCACCGGCCCGTGGGACGCCACGCTCGTCTTCGTGATGGCGGGAGCGGTCGCGACATTTGCGGCGGGTTCATCCTTAGTGCGACGTCGCGGGCAAGGGCCGAATCACACATGATTTAATCCGCCTCCCGGCAGAACCGATTAATCGACGTTTACTCGTCGGGACTGCAGTCTTTGGGATCGGATGGGGAGTGGCCGGCTTCTGTCCCGGCCCGACGCTGGCCAGCCTGGCGGCCCTGAGAATCGAAGCCCTCGTCTTCGTTCCAGCGATGGCACTGGGAATGATTATTGCACAGCGCTTCTTTGGCGCCGATCCGTCCAATTCTCGTTAAGTAGGCGTGCCCCCGGCCAGAACGGGCTCCGTCGCGATATTCTCGTCCGTTTGCGACTGTAAGTAGGTTTTTCCTTTATAGAAACAGGCGAAGATCACGAAGAGGATGGCGGCGACAAACATGAGCACGGTAAAGAAGCTGTAGAACTGAAATTCAGTCAGCTTTGTCGTCCCGTCGGCATTCTGATCCCAGGCGTTAAAGCGGGCATCGAAAAGGTTTCCGGAAGCGATCGCAAAGAGCCAAAGCGCCATCACGGAACTTTTCATCGAGTTCGGAGCCTGCGTATACGAAAACTCCAGGCCGGTGATGGAAACCATCGCTTCCCCGAGGGTGAGGATGACGTACGCAAGCATCTGCCACCAAATGGTCGGCTTTTGCCCGAGGTCGATCAGGTGCTGCGCGTAAACAATCACCATGAAGGAGGCGGCGGTAAGAAATAGTCCAATCCCGATCTTCCTCAAAGGCGTTAGCGGGAAGAAGCGATTGATCGCCGGGTAAAGGACGTAGTTCACCAGCGGAATGAAAAGCAAAATAAGGATGGGATTAGCGGTCTGCACCTGGGCGGCCTGCAGGTTCATTCCCAGAAAGTGCAGATCCATCTTCTGCGCCTGCAAAGTCCACTCGACTCCGTTACTCATGTCCCACAGAGCCCAGAAAAACATGATAAAGATATAAACCAGCGCGATGCGCCCAAGAGTGCCCAACCCCTCCTTGCTGAAGGTTTCTTTCAGGTAACCGAGACCTTGCGGAGGGACATGAACCATCTTCTTTCGACCGGCCCAAAAGAAGATGGTGGCGATCAACATCGCAATGCCGGGAATTCCGAAAGCCCAGCGCGGTCCGTAGCCCGGCGCGGATAGCAGCCACGGACATAGGATGGTGGAAATAAAGGAGCCCGCGTTGATCGAAAAATAGAACCAGCCAAACATCTTTGAGATCAGATGCTTGTTGGATTCGCCAAATTGATCGCCCACGTTCGCCGAGACGCAGGGTTTGATCCCTCCCGCGCCGAGGCAAATTAGCCCCAGCCCGACGATTAGCATCGTCCGTTCGCCGACCGCGATCCCCCAGGCCGTATCCATGAAGGCGAGAGTCAGATGGCCCAGGCAGTAAACGATCGAGAGCGAGAAAATGGTAAGGTATTTTCCAAAGACGCCGTCGGCCAGAATAGCTCCGAGGACGGGAAGATAGTAGACGCCCGAAACAAAGTAATGGGTATACTGGTCGGCCTCGTGCTCGTGCATCGGATCGAGCTTGCCCATCTTATTCAAGATGTAGGTGGTCATGAAGACCGCGAGAATCGACTTCATGCCGTAGTAGCTGAAGCGCTCGGCCGCCTCGTTCCCGATGATGTATGGGACGCCCGGTGGCATCGTGGAGATGTTAGGCGGCGAGGTCGCGTACTTGTGGTTGGCCATGACTAGTGCGGAGTTTGTTCAGGAAAAAACTTAACCGGCGTCGCCGTCGGACCGGCCGCAGGTGACCTGCCATTCTCTGCCGGTGCGGCTGTTTCTTTTTTTGAGGCCAGCCGGTCACGCTGGACCTCCGGTAATTCACCGGGGTGATGTTCCTCGCAGGAAACGAAAACAGTGAGGGCGGCGCCCAGGGCCAGAAACCCGGTGCGACAAAGAACAAATCTCATGCGCGGCAATAGTAGCGGCGAAAGTTTCACTCGTGCAACTAAAACAACCTCAGTCCCGCAGAGTCTTCATTCCCTGCCGAATGATGCGATCGATCAATTGCGGATAGCTTAGGCCAGCTTTGCCTGCGGCCAGGGCGAAATCTTCGTCTTCCGCGAGAATGGGATTCGGGTTCGCCTCGATGAAATAGATCTCGTTTCCTGACGTCAGGCGAAGATCGATTCGCCCGTAGCCGCTGATGGTGAGAAGCCGGTAGATGCGCTTGCAGGTTTGCTCGATGCGCTTCGCGAGCGCGGGGTCGAGGTTTTCCGCGAACTGATTTTCCAAGCCGCGCCGTTTGCGATAACGCTCATTCCATTTCGCGGAGTAGGTCGCGATCTTCGGCTGATTGTCGGGAATGTCCCGGAAGACCAGCTCGCGGATGGGAAAGACGTCGAGCCGCATGTTCCCCATCAGGCCGACGTAGAGTTCGCGTCCGTCGATATATTCCTCCGCAATGACATCGCCGTCGTGCTTCTCATGAATGAAAGTGACGCGTTCGCGAAAAGCCTCGTCATTTTCGACGAAGGACGCCTGGGAGATGCCGTAGGACGCTTCCTCCTTCACCGGCTTGACCAGGATCGGGAACTTAAGATTCCGCGGGCGACTGATGCGGTGACCGCGCGGGATGACCACGAAGTTCGGCACATGGATGCGGTGATAGCCGAGGATCTTTTTCGAGATGCCCTTGTGTTTGCACAACACCAGTCCGGTCGCCCCGCAGCCGGTGAAAGGAACACCCTGCATCTCCAGGAATGAGACAATGTTCTGATCGAAGCCGCGGTTGTTCTTGAACTGATCAGCCAGATTGAAGATCACGTCCGGCTTAAAACTCTCGACCTTCTGTCGCAGGAGATCGAGGTCGTCGAAAATCGCGAGGTGCTCGGTCGGATAGTTCAGCACCTTGAGCGCGCCCAGGACGTTCGCTTCCGTTTTCCAATCGTCCGTTTTCATCTCGGCCGAGAGATCCTGATCGATCGTCGTCGGACGGATGGCGTCGAAGAGCGCCAGAACCCTGAGCTTCTTCTTCATCCTATTTCGTGCGCTTGAACTTGCCGGTGAAAAGATAGTTCATCACCAGGGTGGTGATGAACGAGGTGACGCGGAAGTCCATCTGCGGATCGTCGTTGAGCACGTGCAAGCCCAGTTGATCGCAACGAACGATCAATCGTGCGAGCAATTTATTAACCCGAAACTTTCTTTCGTTCGTAAACTGGCAGACGGAATTCATCAATCGTCGCCGGCGCAGACGAAGATAGGAGCTGGCTTTGATCCCATCGGTTGCGGTGAAAAGCTCGCGCAAATCGGCATCGTAAAAATCCGGATAGGTGTCTTCGAATAATTTTCGTTTGCGGGTGTAGTAGGTTTTTAGCTTCTGGTTCAGGCAATCGTAGTCGGAGGCGCGATAAGGTGGCGTGGAAAGCGGCGGGTGGCCTGCGAGTGAGCGCATGAGCTGGTCGACGTATTCCAGTTTTCGCAGGGCATTCCACCCGGCGTAATGTTTGCTCCAGTCGAGTCCGGGAGTTAGCCAGACGGCAAAGGTTTCGGCGAAATCTTCGTCGGGATGACTTTGGGCATACCAGTCATCGAGGTTAACGACATAGCTGCGACTAAAAGGGCGCGGCTGATAAAAATCGGGCGTTTCGTCCCGGGACGTTCGGCCGAAAGTTTCCTGCCACTTCTTCTTGCGCGGCAAATGATAAGCATAGCTGAAGGCGTGCGCGGCCTCGTGCCGGATCAACTTCATGAACCATTCCTTCGTGCCGCCCTCGACCTCCAGCATCATCGCGCGCTCGAGAGCGCGAAGTCGGTCGTGCACCAGAAAAAATGGAATGAAAATGGCCGGAATCCCGACCGGCACAAACCATTCGTCGCCGACGTGGCAGGGCGGATGGAAAACCAGTTGATGTGCCGACAGCTCATCGTAAAGCTGTTGCACGAGCGGCTGCAAAGAGGTGCCGGGGGATTGCAGGCCGAGCGTTGAAATGCGGAGTTCCAGTAACTCCTGGTCACCGAGCAACGTCCAATCCGCCACTTCCATTGCTCCGCAGCGTAGCAGCAGATCGAAAGAAGGAACGCAGGAAATATCGAGCGATCCGCCGC
>JBBSEO010000048.1:0-11565 GCA_038239645.1 Chthoniobacterales bacterium
AAAGACTCCCTTGGTCGAAACAAGCCCGAAGGTCGTCTTCAAACCCAGAACGCCACAACACGCGGCCGGAATGCGAATGGACCCACCGGTGTCCGTGCCGAAGGATATGTCCGCCGTGCCATCGGCAACCACGACCGCCGAACCGCTCGAAGAACCTCCCGGGATGAATTTGTGCTTCCCGTCCAGCCGATTCACCGCTGTGCCAAAATACCGATTCGTCCCTGAAACCGTTACCGCAAATTCCGTCACATTCGTTTTCCCAACGATCTGCACCCCCCGCGCCCGTGCCAGGACCAGGCACGCCGCATCCTCGGTCGCTGGCGGATTATGCTTGGCTAGATATTGTGAACCCGCGCTGGTCACCTCTCCCTTAATGTCGATGAGATCCTTCACCGCCAGGCGCAGTTGATTGCTATTCGCCGGCGGCGTGTAGGAAATAAAGGCCCGATCGCGGGTCACCGCGTGAGAACGAGCCGGAATGCTGGAACAACTGCTTAGCAAAGGCAGCAACATCAACCCGGACAGGATGGACCAGCCAATGCCGCAGCGGGCGTTCTTCATCGCGCTTACTTCAGCAGGTCGCGAGCCGTCGTCAAACACCGGCCAACGCGGGGTCTCGACGAGTGCGTGATTGTGTTTTGGCCCGCTTCGCTGCTGGTTAGGTCGGTAGCAATGCTTCACTGGCCCTTTCCCATTCTGCGGTCAATCGCGCCAGCTCGGCCGAGACGGCCGACAATTCGCGATTGATTGCGACCGCGCGGCCGCCGGATTCGTAAGCAGCGGGATCTTCCAGTTCCGCGGTGAGCTGCTGCTGTTGAAGTTCACAGGCCGCGATCCGCATCTCGAGCTCGTGCACCAGTTTCTCGTGGTCCCGGCGAATTTTGGCCAGGGCTTTCCGCTTTTCTGCTTCCGCTCGTTTCTCATCTTTTTGCGCGCGCAAGCCTTGTGGTTTCGGCGCGACGGGCTGCGAATTGGTCAGGCCGTTTCGTGAAGTGAGAGCGGCGCGCGCGGAACTGGCGCGAGATTTATCGAGGTAATACTGGTAATCGCCCGGATAGGGCGTCAGGCGGCCGGCGTCGATATGAAGGACGCTGGTCGCGATCGCGCGGATGAAATGCACATCGTGGCTGATAAAAATAATCGTGCCTTCATATTGCGAGAGGGCGCCGATCAGCGCATCGATCGAGCCGACGTCGAGATGCGTTGTCGGTTCGTCCATGAGCAGAAGGTTCGGCGGGTGAAGGAGCAACTTCACCAGGGCGAGTCGCGATTTTTCCCCGCCGCTCAAGACTCCCACGTTCTTGAAAACATCGTCGCCGCGAAAGAGGAAGGAGCCGAGAACCGTGCGCGCGGTCTGCTCGGGCACGGGCACAGGAGCATCGAGGACGCTCTCGAGCACGGTTTGGCCGAGGTTCAGCATCTCGACGCGATGTTGGGAGAAATAGCCCACGCGCACGTTGTGCCCGAGTTCGCGCGCGCCGGATTGAACCGGGAGAACTCCGGCAAGCAGTTTCAAAAGCGTCGACTTTCCCGCGCCGTTAGGCCCGACCAGCACTGTACGCTGACCACGTTCGGCGGTGAACTCTAACGATTTGTAAACAATGAGAGAATCGTAGGCGTGGCTCACATCCTTGAGCGTGATGGCGCGCAGGCCGCTCCGGGGCGGCTGGGGGAAATGAAACTTGATCGTGCGCGTTTGCGCGATCGGCGCGGCGATCTTCTCCATCCGCTCGATTTGCTTCAGCTTGCTTTGCGCCTGCGAGGCTTTGCTCGCTTTCGCGCGAAACCGGTCAGCAAAAAGTTGAAGTGATGCGATTTCTTTTTGCTGGTTCTTGTAGGCAGAAAGTTGTTGGTCCTCGCGCGCGGCTTTTTGTTCGAGGTAGCTGTCCCAATTTCCGCGGTAGCGGACCAGCTTGGCCTGCGCGACCTCGATGATGCTGCCGACGAGGGCATTCAAAAATTCGCGGTCGTGCGAGATCATCAGGATCGCCCCGGGATAACTGCGGAGGTATTCCTGGAACCAGGTCAGCGAATCGAGATCGAGATGATTGGTCGGTTCGTCGAGGAGAAGTAATTCTGGCTCCTGCACCAACAGGCGCGCGAGATGGGCGCGCATGATCCAGCCGCCGCTCAAGGTGCGCGCGGGGCGGTCAAAATCGGTCTCCCGAAAAGCGAGCCCGGCGAGAATTTTTTTGGCTTTAGGCTCGGTCTCCCAATCGTGTTCCTCCTCGAGTTGCGAGAGAGATTTTCCGCACGCGAGTTCGAGCACGGTCTCGGTGTTACCGGCGAGTGCCGTTTCCTGCGGCAGGAAACCGACGGTCGCATTTTTCTCGAGCGAAATTTCGCCGGCGTCGGGTGAAGCCTCGCCGAGGATGAGAGAGAAAAGAGTCGACTTGCCCGCGCCGTTGGGGCCGACGAGACCAATGCGATCGCCCCGGTTTACCTGCAGCGAAACCTCGTCAAAAAGGACGCGACCGGCGAATGACTTGGTAACTTGCGAGACCGTGAGCATGTGTCGAAGGCGCGCACCTTCGTATTTCCTTTTCCAACCTTCAAACGCGGGCCGGCGCCCCCGTCAGCGTGGGAGCAAGACTCTGGGCATCGAAGGCGGCGACGGCGAGCGCGACCTGGCGGACGTCGTCGCTCAAGTCGCGCGCGACGATTTTCAAGGCAGAGCTTAATTAGGAACAACTGTCGCCATCACAACAAACACTTGCCGAGGTCGTGATCTTATAATCCTGGCCCTTGGTTTCCTTGGCGTGCCGGATGGTGGTGCGCGAGCAATCGAACGGCTTCGCCTCGTCCAGCGGAATGTAAGTCAGCGGCTCGATGAATTCGAAATCGGACGCGTATGGTTCTTTGCGGTAGAGATTGTAAGTCTTGTCGCAGACCGCGTAGCGCACGCCGCGCTCCATCCGGTGATTGTCATCATCGAGCACTTCCTTAAACGGCCCGCGATAAATCACCGCCTGGTTGCGTTCGAAACAGGGGCCTTGCTTACCTTTGAACGCCTCGACCGTGACAGAGCGAAATTCGATCCCTTCCACCGTTTGCCACGGTTCAACATCGCGCTTCAGAATTTGCACACCGTAGAAGCCAGCATCACAGAAAGCCTTGAGAAAACCTTCCTCCGTCAGTGCGCCCGAAATGCAACCGCTCCAGAGTTCGGCATTGTTTTGCAGCGCTTCCGGCACTTCTTCGTCGCTCACGATATCGGAGATAACGGCGCGACCGCCTTTTCGCAGGACGCGAAAGATTTCGTCGAACATTTGTCGCTTGGATTTGGGCTCGACCAGATTCAGCACGCAATTCGAAACGACCACATCCACCGAGTCGCTGGCGACGAGAGGGTGTTTCACGCGCAGATCCTGCGCGAGCTCGTCCGCGCGCAGAAATGAGGCTGCGTCGGTGATCGGGCGCGTCTTCAATCCTTCGTCGAGTTTCTCAAGGTCGAGCGCCAGATCCTGGATTCGGCCCTTGCGAAATTCCACGTTCGCGTAGCCGATATTATCACTGACGACCGGCGCATTCTTGCGCGCCACGTTCAACATTTCGTCGGTCATATCGATGCCAATGACTTTGCCTTTGGCTCCGACGACCTGGGCCGCGATGAAGCAGATTTTTCCGGTACCACTGCCGAGATCGAGCACGGTCTCGCCGTCGCGCAGATACTTGCTCGGGTCGCCACAACCGTAATCGCGATCGATTACTTCCTGAGGAATGGCTTTGAGAAATTCGGGATTATAATCTACCGGGCAGCAAAGCTTAGGCTCCATCGCCTTCGCGCTGGCGGCGTAGCGATCTCTCACCGCTGCTTCTGGGTTGATTGTGCTCATAGGTTCGGCTGGTTTGGAATGCGCGTCCGTCGAAAGACTCAGCGCGACGACGACGCCATGTGGCTGCTCTTACGGAAGTCGTCTAAAAATGGATGCATAAAGACGAGAGCAATGCGTATTTGGTTAATCGGCGGTTACTCAATTTTGTGTCGGTGAGTTTGCACGTGCGCGTGCGATGCTGAACCTGACGATCGTAGGAAACCATAGCTGGAAGCAGCGAGACTGTCGATCAACTCGTTAACCTTCGATTCACTCCGTGGAAAATCCGTCCGTCCCTCAACCGGCACGACTCTCGATGTTCCCCAAAAACGGGATGAGAGGATATTCGACGCAATTGAGCTACGAATATTCCAAGGCTTGTCGGCCTGCGCCTTTCACTGCGGCATTTGAGGGCGGCCTGAGCTGACGTTTCGCCCTCGAGGCTTCAACCGCTTAAGCCTTCTTCACGCGGCAGGCGAAGCATTTGTAGGCTTGTTGTCCGGAAAGATTGTCAAAGTAGCGATCGTCGACCAAGAGATTGGCTGGTTCGTAACGCGGCTCACCAAACTCGTCGCCCATCGCCTGGGCGGGGCCGAAGCTATTTGGAACGAAGATGGTGTCTTCGCGGATTCCGTCCCATAGCAAGGCGGTGCCCTTAACTGCGCCGCGCGGACTCTCGACGACAACCTGATCGCCATCGGCGACGCCGGACTTCGCCGCCGCCTTCGGATGAATCTGGACGAGGCGAATCCCGTTCATTTGTTTGCCGACATAGGTCCATTGCGTGACGCCGGCGAAATGGACGACGCTGGCGCGACCGATCATACCCATGAGAGGAAACTCGGCATGCACCGCACCGTCGCTCATCGCGCCGATGGTGACGTTAGGCGTGACGCTGCCAGGATTGATCGGATTTTCCACGAGATCGGTGGAGTAGGTAATCGAGGGATTCTTGCCCGTGACTTCCGGATGGGTGTAGAAGATCGGCAAGGCGTGATGGCCGGCTTTGGCCAGCTTCGCGTCGAGCTCCGGGGTGAAGATTTCGATCTTGCCGCTCGCGGTGAGAAAACGTTTCCCCTTGTTCTTCGGATCGAGCGACTCGGCGGCTTCGTACCACGACGGATGGTCGAGGTAGAGCGTGCTGACGCCGGGGTGTTTTTCGGTTGGGCATGGCCAGCGTAACGGCTCGGCCCGCTGTTCCATGCGTGCCTGGGTCATGCCGCCAACGCCGGGCGTATTGGCGACAAATTCCGCCCAGAGTTTCGGATACGATTTCCACTCCGCGCGCAGGTTGCCGGTCCAGTATTCGGGCGGGTTGCCCTGATCGAGTTTCGCCATCGCGGCCGCGAGATCGATCCAGATTTCGATATCGGTTTTCGATTCGCCGAGCCGTGGAACGGCGGCGTGCTGCCAGCGAATCGAGCGATCGTCGCGGCGCATGTAAACGCCATCCATTTCAAAACCGCTCGCGACCGGCAGAACGATGTCCGCGAAGTAAGCGGCTTCCTCCATGAAGAGCCCGGTGAAGACGTAGAATTCGAGTTGCTTGTAGGCCTCGCGCACTTTCTCCGTGTTAGCGGAGCCGATGATCGGATTGCCTTCCGTGACGATGGCTTTGAGTTGGTAGGGGCGCTGGTGCAGGATGGATTCGGCGAACCAATCCGGGCCGACCGGCAACGCTTCGCCCTTCTTTGGCAGTTTCACTTCGCTGTCGCTTCCGCGCTTGGTCGGCACGTTGGCAAATTCGTTGCGCGCGCCGTTCCCGATCGCTGGCAGATTCAACCCGCCGGGCCAGGTGTTATGCATGAAATTACAGCCGCCGCCGTTCACGCCGATGTTGCCGGTGATGGCGGCGAGAAAGGCGAGCGTGCGATAAGTATCGAACGCGCCGAGCTGATGCGAAATGCCGGCGTTGCAAAAGATCGCAGCGGGTTTCGCCTTCGCGTAGCCCTCGGCGATCGCGCGAATCTTTGCCGCAGAAATTGTCGTTACGCTCTCGGCCCATTCCGGCGTGTAATTTTTCTCGGCGAGATGTTTCTTCAGCTCGTCGAACCCGACGACCCACTTCGCGACGAACGCCTTGTCGTAAAGCTCGCTCTTCACGATATGACCGAGCATTCCGAGGACGAGCGCCATGTCGGTGTGCGGCTTGGGCGCGATCCATTCGTCGGCCTGCGCGCCGGTCGGCGTCAGTCGCGGATCGACCACGACGAGCTTCGCTTTCGTCTTCGCCCGCTCGCGCAAAAGATACGAGAACGTGACCGGATGTGTCTCCGCCTGATTCGTCCCGAGGAAGAGAAAATACTTCGCCGCGCCGAGATCTTCTTTGCCCGTGCTTTCGTCTTTGCCGTAGCCGTTGGTGAAATTGCCCATGCCGAAAGTGGCGGCGAGTGCGTTGCCGCCGGCATCGTTGCAGACCGGGCCAACATCGGTGTCGTTCGGCGAACCGAGCAGGCTGAAGAATCGTCCAATGATCGAGCCCGTCCCACGCTGGAGACGGCCGCTGGTCTTGTTCGCGATCGCATGCGCTTCGCCCGCGTCGCGCAACGCGATAAATTTTTTCGCGATCGTCTCGAGCGCTTCATCCCACGAGCACGGTTCGAATTTCGAATCCGGGGAACCTTTTTCGCCGCCGACGCGCTTCATCGGCCTCGTTAGGCGCAACCGATTGTAATAGAGCTGCGTCATCATCGGGCCCTTCACGCAAAGGCCGCCGTCCTGCACTGGATCGGCCGTCTCACCGAGGACGTCGATGATGCGGCCGTCTTTCAGGTGCACCTTCAGCCGGCAGTTCGAATTACAGAACTGGCAGGCGCTATCGACGATTTTGTCCGCCTGCAACGCGCCCGAGGCTTTCGTGAAATCAAAGCCCACAGACGGCGGCACCGTCTGCGGGTAGGTGCCATCGGCACTGGCATGTGCCGTGCCTTTCAGCAGGGGCACTGCACCGACCGCTAGCCCGCTTAAAAGACCGCCCCGCAAAAAGCTGCGGCGCGAAACTGGCGAGGTTTCTTCAGGCATAGATTCAAAAACTGAGGACGATATCCGCTTTTAGTGTGAGCGAAGGACTGGTGCCGTTACTCGGGAAATTGCCCCAGGTTTCAATGACGAAATACTTGCAGATTGGAACAAGAACACCGGCGGAGTAGAGCCAATCACCATTGTTATGCTGCTTGATCGCGTCGGCCCGGAGAGTGAAGAGGTCGCGCGTGACGAGGGACGAATTCGGATCGCCGGACCCTGGGCCGTGACCCTCTCCCGCGACATTCGCTCGCCGCACGACAGTAGTTTTGCCGTCGCTCACGGTCACGACTTGGGGATGTGAAATCTTAAAAGTCTTATCGACGCCGACAAAAGGCAAAGCGTCGCCGTCCTGCACGCCGCAGCCCGCGGTCAGGCGAAAAAATCCGAAGTCTTCCGTCAACACGCCATATCCGAAAGCTTCCCCGGCGCGACCGCGCTCGTGCTCGGAAAAAGTGAGATTGGCCACGCCGCCCGCGAGCGTCGGCAGGTGATCGCCGATCGGATACGCCACTTTGCCCTGAACGACGACCGGGCCGCCCAATCCGGGGTAAACGTGGCTGTCTGCGCCGAATTCAAAGCGGACCGGCTTGAACTCGAGCCCGGTCTTGAAGCCGATATTCAAATCCGGATCGGCATCGCCGCCGACGGTACTAAAGGTCTGCAAGACAAGGGTGCCCTGTGGTGCGGTATCGGCGGTGGGAATATTGTTTAATCCGCTGGGGGTCGCATAGAGGGCTGAGACCGTGACGAGAGGGGCCAGCGCGAGAAGGAGAAATGAAAAACGACGGCTCATTGTTCGGGGATGTCTTTGCATATGTGCGCAAACAGGCATATCTCCACGGCTTTTTTTGTCGAGGAAAAGATTGAGGTCCTTATATTGGCGACATGGCCGGGACCGATTGCACTGAGATCCTCAAGGCCCTTTCCGATGGAACGCGGATGCGTCTGGTGAAAAAGCTCCTGGCCGGCAATTGCGGCGTGAACGGCCTCGCGACGGCTCTGAAGCTGTCGCCATACAACGTCTCCAAGCACCTCCGCGTTTTGAGGCATGCCGGGATCGTCGACGTGCGCTCGATTGGCGCGCGGCGCGAATACGGGATCCGGAACAAATTTCTGGACGAATTTGCGCGGGATGATCAAACGCTCGATTTCGGCTGTTGCACCTTTCGGTTCGATCGTTTGCAGTCTTGAAACGGGAGGATACGCGCCGCGGTTATCCGTGGTTCAAATATTCTATCACTTCCCGGCATTGAGAATTTGTCAGCACGGCATCGCAACAGGCGCTTTCGGCGATTTCTCCCGCGCCATCACGGAGGCAGAGGCAAGCGAGCCAATCCGTGACGCGGCGCGCCTGCGGCACGTTGTGGGTGACGAGGACGATGGTGTGGCGCGCTTTTAATTGCAGGATCAACTCTTCGATCGCAGCGGTCGATTTCGGATCGAGCGCGCTGGTGGGCTCGTCCATAAGGATGACGTCGGGTTGGGTGGCGAGAACCCGCGCGAGGCAGAGACGCTGCTGTTGCCCGACCGAAAGAGTGAGGGCGGAATCGTGCAGGCGGACCTTGACCTCCTCCCAGAGGGCGGCTTCCCGCAAAGCCGACTCGGCGGTTTCGCGCAACTGCGCGAAGGAAAGGCCGCGGCGAATGTGACGCAAACCGAAGATGACGTTTTTATAAATGCTGGTGGGGAAAATGACGGGCTGCTGAAAAAGGAAGCCGGTGCTCGCCCGCAATGCATCGGCGTCGATGCCGGGGGCGTTGATCGAGCGGCCGCGATATTCGATTGAACCGGTCACTTCCAGTTCGGGCGTGAGATCGGAAAGGCGATTCAAGCAACGCAGCAGGGTGCTCTTGCCGGCGCCGGACGGACCGATGATCCCGAAAACCTGGTTCGCTTTAATGACGGCGTTGACGTTGCGCAGGATCGATTTTCCGCGCGCGACCACACTCAAATTCGAGATGCGAAAAATTTCCCTCGCGGGCGCAGTCGACACGCTCTCGTCGAGGAGACAATTATCCTTGGGCTTCATCGTGCAAACGCAGGCGCAGCGGGAGGGCGAGAATGCTCAGGGCAAACACGAGCGCGAGCAAGACGAGCGCGGAGCCCCACAGCTTCGCGGCGACCGCGGGATCGAACGAATCCTGCGCGAGAATGAAGATGTGATAAGGGAGCGAGAGCACCGGGCTTTCTCGCACCCCGTGCGGAATGCTGGCACCGGCAAAAATGGTGGCGGTGAACATGATCGGCGCGGTTTCGCCGGCGGCGCGCGCGAGACCGAGCAATCCGCCCGTGATCAGGCCGCTCCACGATTGCGGCAGGATAATCGACCAGACGATCTGTGATTGGCGCAAGCCGAGCCCGGTTGCGGCTTCGAGATATTTTCGGGGCAGCGCCTTGATTCGCTCGATCAAAGCCACCGTGACCGTGGGCAAAATCATGAGCGCGAGGAGCAGGCCGCCGGTCAGCCATGATTTCCCCCAATTGAAATATTTTACGAAGACGATGAACCCGAAGATGCCGAAGACGATCGAAGGAATTCCGTTCAGGGTGTAGAGGAACAGGCCGAGGCGGGAACGCGTGGAAGCTTTCCGCGCGTAAACCGCATGCGTGAGCGCCAGGCCGGTCGCGAGCGGGACGACAACGAGGCAGGCGGTGCCGATCAGAATGAGCGTACCAATGAGGTTGTAGAAAATCCCTCCCTCGGACCCGACCTGCCGAATTTCCTCGGTGATAAAACGCCAGTTGATCGCGGGCAGTCCGCGCTGCGCGATGACGAAGACGAGGCCGAAAAGCAGTCCGCAGGCGAGGAAAGCGCAGAAGCCGCAAAGCGCGGGGAAGATGACGTTAGAAGCTCGGCGCATACGTCGTTTTTCGCTGCCAGGCGGCGGCGATGGTCACGATTAGAACCATTGCCATCAGGATCAGGGCCAGGCCAACGATCGCGCCCCAGTGCAGCGAATCACCGTAGGCGATGTTGGTTTCGGAGCCGCCGAGCTTGCTCGACAGCGTCTGTCCGGCTTTGAGCCAGGGACGGAGAGAGAACAAGCTCTCAGGCAGATTATTATCCTGCCGCCCAACCACCAAAAAAACCGCAATTGTTTCTCCCAGCGCACGTCCCAGGCCGAGCAGCAGCGCCGCGACCAGACCGCGGCGCGCTTGCGGAAGCGAAACCGAGAGCACGCTTTCGGTCGCAGTTAATCCGAGACTACGTGCCGCCCGGCGTTGCTCCGCGGGGACGCCGCGGAGGGCGTCGTCGGCCAGGGTCATGACCGTCGGCAAAATCATCACGCCTAACAAAACGCCGGCGGTGAGCAACGTGTCGCCGCTCAGCGGATCGAAGCGCGCGAAAAGATCGTAAACCCAATTTCGCAGAAGGAGAATGCCGATCAGACCGTAGATCACGGAAGGGACGCCCGCGAGTAGCTCCACCGTGATTTTGACCGCGAGTCGCAGTCGGCGCGGGAGAAATTCTGCCGTGAAAATTGCGGCCCCCAGACTGATCGGCGCCGCGAGAATCAGCGCCATCAGCGCCACGACAATCGTTCCGTAGATCATCGGCAGCGCGCCAAAGAGATGCGCACGGTAAAACCACTTTCCGCCGGTCAAATATCCCAGGCCAGCGTGCCGCCAAACCGGCACGCTTTGCACGAGAAAGATCAGCGTCAACCCCGCGAGCGTGAGAACGGCGAGCCCGCTGAAGGCAAAGCTCGCCAGGCGAGTGAAGCTGAGCCGCCTCGAAAGTGAAACTCCGAGATCGCGCTCCGCCGCGCTCACTCCTGCGCGCCGCTGCCCTTTAATTGATCGAGGGCGAGGTAGCCATGCTTTTTCACCAGCGCCTGGCCGCGCTCGCTCAACATGAAATCAACGAACGTCTTCACGTCCCCCGTCGGTTCGCCATTGGTGATAATAAAGAGCGGACGGCTCATGGGATATTTATGCGTGGCGATGTTGTCCGGCGTCGGCATCACCACGTTGCCGCTCTCGTCTTTCAGGCCGACGGCGAAAGCTCTCTTGCCATCCGCCCACGAGGAGGAAAGCTCGGTGACGGCGCCGCGGGTCGAGCCCACCTTGTTTAACGTCTCTTCGTTCCCGCCCACTTCCGGCAAGCTCACCTGCGGTGCTTTCTTCGGATCGCCGTAGGCCCACTTCGCAAAAACTTCCCACGTTCCCCGACCCGGTTCCTTATTAAAAAAGGCGATGCGCTGATCGGGCCCGCCGACTTCTTTCCAGTTCGTGATCGTGCTTTCGTAGATTTTCTGCACCTGCTCCTTGCTCAGCGATTTTACGCCGCCGTCCCAAACGTCTTTCGAGACCACCATCGCGACCGCGTCCTCGCCGATGTGCACCGGATTGAATTTGACGCCTGGATACTTCGCGCGGTCCTCGTCGCTCAACGGTTTCGACGACATGCCGATTTGCACCTGTCCGTCGCCCAGCATGGAAATGCCGCCCGAGCTTCCGCCCTGCGTATCGACTTGGATGTCCATCTTCTTCTCCGCGCGCAAATTTTCCGCCGCTTCCGCGGCCGGCAGATTGACCGTCGTGGAACCGTTGATTTTGAGCGTGCCCGCGGAAGCGAATCCTACGAGCGCGAAAGGAAGGAGGAAGAGGGTAATTTTTTTCATGTGATTTTAATCGGCGACTTTTCTTTCGGAATCAGAACCAGGCATGCGTCTGACCGATCCTATGTCGGCAAGTCGGGCAAAATATGCCAATTTGCGCAGAT
>JBBSEO010000049.1:0-11332 GCA_038239645.1 Chthoniobacterales bacterium
CCGCAGGCGCTGCTTGGTCGATCGCGCTCCGTGGAAATCCTGGCAAACGTTTTTCATCCGCTCGCACTCTTGGAAGGACGGCGGCAGGCGGGCGCCTACGAACAACTGCGGGCGGAACTCACCAATCGCTCTCTCGAAACTGCCGGGACGCGCTTGTTCGCCGATTCCACCCGCGCGCGGAAATTTCTGCGGACCGTCGCCGGCCAACAAGGACTGCTCCAGATTTACGAAGACTTTTGTCAGCGCGACATCTCGGATTGCGCCGACTGCCCTTTCCCCGAGCAAATGCGGCGCTGGTGATTCTTGCCCAAACCATGATTGCGCTCTAATATCGGCGCAGCGTTGCGGGTGTAGTTCAATGGTAGAACGCCAGCTTCCCAAGCTGGACACGAGGGTTCGATTCCCTTCACCCGCTCTGATTTTTGCGTGGAAGTGGGCGGAAAGCGGCATGCGGTCTGCTTAAAGGTATGATATTAACCGTAACTTCCATACCACCAATAGAAACGGGATTCTCGCCAGCGCCGTGGTCGTTTGCCTCCTCGCTCTTGCGCCCCGTCTAACTCATGCCGCGATTCAAAAACGATCGAGTAGCGGCGCAGTCACGAAAGCTGTTACCACGGCGGCCGGCGAAATCCTGACTTGGAATCGCAGTCCGTCGGAGCCGAATATCGACGGCTATCGCATCTATTACGGAGGCGCTTCCGGCCAATATGCCCAGCATCTCGACGTCGCCATTACCAATACCGCGACGATTCCCAGTCCGGCCGCGGGCACGAGCCTTTACTGCGTCGTCGTCGCGTTCAAGTCGGCGGTGGAAAGCCCCCCTTCAAACGAAGTCCAGACCACGGCGAGCGCTCCCGCCCCGACACCGACACCCCCCCCTTCACCCAGCCCATCTCCCCTTCCAAGTGCGACGCCTTCGCCGACACCAATTGTTGTCGTGACCCCGATCCCTAGCCCGACGCCAACGCCGTCGTCGACTCCTTCGTCGACTCCCACCCCAACTCCAGCACCCACTCCGATCGCTACGCCGGTTCCTTCGCCTTCAGTCATTCCGCAACCGACCGCCGCGGTTTCGCCCTCACCAACTCCGAATGGCTGGGGACGACGCCGACGACGCCTGCAACGGCTCGGAAGACTCGTGCCCGATCCGGCGGGTCCACCGGGCGAAGTGCCTCAGGGCGCCGCGGCCGCGCTGCCACCCGAACCTTCCGACCCGCCCACCGCGAACGGCCCGATTCCATTGAGCGCGCCGGCGCCAGGCGAAACGAAGAACCGTCCGGTCGCCGCGCCCGCGGCAGCGAATCCGACCAAGTAGCGCTGGTCATTGCTAACGAGAGTTAGCGATTCAATTTCCGCCGAAGAGACGACGGAAGGAGCGCAGAATCTTCCCCGGGACGGAATTGACCTTGGGCATGAATTCATTGCCATGCGCGAAGTCGCCGCCGTGAATGGTGCAGCCCTTCGTTGGAATCTTGTCGGTCGGAAGGACAATCTCGTAGGAAGTGCCGGCGGCCTGGCATCCGGTCGTGGCGAGTTGATTTGAAATTGAACAGACTACCGTCGTCGACAATGGAATCGTCGGCGTCAGCGGTTTCGCTGGATAACGACTGGCGGCCTTGTTCATCACCTGCACCCAGACCGGGAGCGCCAGAGCCGCGCCGTAACCGCGCGCGACAATTGTCGTCGGTTGATCGAAACCGACCCAGACGCCGCAGGTCAGGGTCGTCGTATAACCCATAAACCACGCATCCTTGTAATCGTTCGTCGTTCCGGTTTTTCCCGCGGCCGGCAGACGAAAGCCTAACGAGCGGGCGCTCGCCGCGGTCCCGCGCGTCAAGACCTGCTCCATCAATTGCGAAGTCATCCACGCCGCACTCGGATCGAGCGTGGGAACGGAAAGATGAGCGGCCCGATAAATCGGATGATGTTCCTGATCGTCGATCCGCTCGATCACATACGATTGCTTGCGCACACCGGCATTCGGAAAAGTGGTGTAGGCCGCGGTCAAATCCTTGAGGTCAGTCTCAAAGGATCCGATGTAGTCGGCCGGGCCGCGCGGAATCTTGTCGCCAAGGTTCAAGGTCGTCGCCATTTTCTGGACGTCGTCGAGACCGGCAAATTGCCCTACCCGCACGCTCATGGTATTGCGCGATTGGATCAGCCCGTAGGAGGCGGGTTGAATGCCGCCGAACGATCCATCCGAATTTCCCGGCGACCAATTTCCCGCGCCGTCGATTTCCCCCGGCTGAATCGGACCATCACTGATCGACGCTCCCGGCAGGAGACCATGCGAAAAGGCGAGCGTATAGACGAACGGCTTAAAGGCCGATCCGACCTGGCGGTTCGCCGGCGCGAGGGCGCGATTAAATTTACTCTGGGTGTAATCCCGGCCGCCCACGAGCGCGCGGATGCCGCCACTGTCATTGTCGATCACCACCACCGCGCCCTCGAGATAAGGCATGGCATTGTCTTCGCCTGCTTCCGGGGGCTGGTAGTTCGCCTTCAGCGGATGATGATAATTCGACTGATGCTCAATTTTCGTTAGGGTTGACTCCAGCGCCTGGCTCGCCGCGTTCTGGATCGTGGGGTCGAGAGTGGTATAAATGTAGAGGCCGCCGTGATCGACCTGATCCTGGGTAAGAAGCACACTGAGGTCGCGCTGCACCGCGTCCATCGCATAGTTCTCCTGGATCATCGCCATCCGCTTGGGGTGGGATTGCACGCGCGTGTCTTTCGCCTCCAGCGCTTGCGCCGCCGTGATTTTTTTCAGCTCGACCATTCGGTCCAGGACATTGTCCCGTTCGTGCGCCGCGCCTTCGGGATTGCGCAGTGGGGAAAAGCGGTTCGGACTTCGAATCAGGCCCGCGAGGACAGCGGCTTCCGACAGATTCAACTTCGACGCGTTCTTGCCGAAGTAAGCCTGCGAAGCCGTTTCGATTCCGTAACAGCCCGCACCGAAATAAATGCGGTTCATGTAGAGCTCCAGAATCTGCTGCTTGGTGAAATTGTGTTCGACGCGCATCGCGACCAGCGCCTCGAGGACCTTGCGATTAATTGTTCGACCGCCGAGCGGCAGACTATTGCGGGCGAGCTGCTGGGTCAGGCTGCTCGCGCCCTCCTTCGCGGATCGCGTAATGACGTCGCGCACCAACGCACGACCAATGCCGTAGAAATCGATCCCATGGTGTTCGTAGAACCGCCGATCTTCCCGCGCGAGCAGGGCGTCGACGAAATAAGGGGAGATTTCGTTCAGCGAAACGATGAGCCGATTCGCCCCGGCGAGACGGCTGTAGATTTTACCGTCAACATCGAAAACGGTATTCCGCTCCGGCATTTGCCCCACTTTCTTCAGATCGAAGGTTTGCGCCCAGGCCGAATAAAAAACAAAAACACTGATCGCGCCACCGAGGAAAAGTAAGAGGAGGGTGACCTTCCAGCCCCAGCGAAAAACCCAGTGACGTTTCTTGTCGCTTTTCGCGGCGGCTTTGCGGCGAGGCCAGAATTTCATGAATCAGCGCGACCCTTTCCTAACGGTAGATGGAAAGTGTCTTTCGTCATTTTTTCCTGCTTCCGCTCCCGGGAGCACTGACTTCATCGCGATCGCTGATCAGGGTTGGTAGACCACCAGCGTGCCGGCGATCTTATCGTGGAAACCCTGCTTCCGTGGATCGATCGCCACCCAGACGAAGCCAAGCATAAGAGCAAAGATCGAAACAAAATATCCGAGGTAGCGAATCGTCGCCTGGAGAAAATCCAGATTTCCGCCCGTACGGGCATCGATGACGCGCAAACCGAGAAGCAGTTTCCCCGGAGTTCCGCGCAACGTGACCCAGAGCAGAATCGTGGCAATCGCAGGCAGGACATACGAGATGAGGAAATCGGCCGGACCCTTCACCATCGTCGTCGCGTGCAAATATTCCCGACCGTAAACCGCCAACACCAGCGGGGTAATCACGATCCCGACGACGACGGTATCGATGATCGTCGCCAGCACGCGGATCCAAAATCCGGCAGGACGAAAACCGAGCGCACTCGTCGGCAGCGGCGGCGGCGTGGCCGGTAAAGACGGAGGTGTTTCCATCTAGTTCTCCCAATCGATCTCCGGCATCGAAACGACTTCAGAATTCGCCGGGCGCTGCAAACGCTCCATCACCCGGAGCGCGGGCTGAAAGGGCGCGAGTGTTTGCCATAAGGTTGGCATCAGCGCCTGCTCGCTGTTTTCGTCCCTATCTCCCGTTAGCATTTCCAGCAAGGAAGTGGGCCGGGGATAGCGTTCCAGCCGCACTTCCTTGTCCGCCGGGATGCCGGACAATTCCCGCGCGACATCAATCGCGTGTTTAAAACTTCCGAGTTCGTCGATCAGCCCGAGTTTGACCGCGTCTTCTCCGCTCCAGATTCGACCCTTGGCAATTTCGAGCACGCGTTCTTTCGGCAGATGCCGACCCTGCGCCACCTTGTCGGTGAACTCCGCATAAATGCGGTCGAGGCTCGCATTGAATTTTGCGAATTGTTCCGGCGTGTAAGGCTGCATGCTCGAATACATCCCGGCGTTGCGCGCGGTTTCGGCCGAATCGTGCGTGATGCCGAGCTTGTCCCAGAATCCCGGCGTAATCAGTTTTAACGAGAGAACGCCAATCGATCCCGTGATCGTGGCCGGTTCCGCGATGACGCGATCCGCGGCCAGCGCGACAATGTATCCACCTGATCCGGCGAGATCGCCCATGCTCACGATGACTTTTTTGCCGCGCTCGCGCGCCCGCGCCAGTTCGCGCAGAACCGCGTCCGAAGCCACGTAACTGCCGCCGGGGGAATTCACCCGAAAGAGGATCGCCTTGATCTTCCGGTTATCGGTTGCCGCCCGAATGCCCGCGCAAACCGTGTCCGAACCCATGACGGTAGAGCCGGTCAGCGGATTGTCGCTGCTCTTCCCGCGCTGGACCGCGCCGACACCGTAAACCAGGGCAATCGGATCACCTTTGGCGTAGGGGTTGCCGCGCTTCTTCAAATAAGTGTGCAGATAAAGCAGTCGCGCGTCCCGCCCGACATCATTGCGAACCTTGGCGTAAACCTGATCGCGATACAGGAGAGCGTCGACCAGCCTGGCCTCGCGCGCCTGCGTCCCGAGGTAGGGGCCATTATCGATCATCGCCTGCACCTGACCGGCGTCGAGATGTCGCCCTTCCGCGATGCCCGCCACGATTTGCCGGTGCATCGATTGGAGCACGGCGTCGAGCGCTTCGCGGAACGGCCCCGTCATTTTGTCGTCGGTGTAAACGTTGTAGGCGTTCTTGTATTCGTACCGCTGGCCGCCCTGCGCCTGCACCCCCAGCTTTTCGAACGTGTGCTTGTAGAATTCCGGTTCGCTCCGAATTCCAGTTAGCCCGACATCGCCCGACGGTTGCAGGTAAATCTGGTCGAAAGCCGTGGCGAGATAGTAGCCGCCGGTGCCACCCGATCCTTCACCAAAAGTCTCCGAGAAGGCGTAGGCTTTTTTCCCGCTCTTTCGAAAACGCATGATCGCCTCGCGCAAATCCTGTCGCTGCGCCATCCCCATCGTGCCGTTGCCCATGCGCGCAATCAGCACCTTCACCCGCGGATCGCTTTGCGCTGCCTCCAATCCCGCGAGCGTTTCCTGCAGGGTAAGTCTGGTCGCGGCCGTGAGTTCGGCGAGGGGCGAACCGCCCACGTCTTCGACCATCGCCCGATCGAGGTCGAGCTCGAGAATGATCGGTTTGTTTCCGGCCCATAATCGCGCGCCGCCCCCAACAACGATAAACAGCGCGCCAAAGACGATCGCGAGCAGAAGGAGCGCGACCAGAATGCGAAAGATGGAATTCTTTTTCATAGGAAAAGGTGAGATCGCATTGTCGCGCCGCGGCAACGGCTTGTCACTTTTTCGCCGAGACTGCGGCCGGCGCCCAGGCCTCGATCACCTCAGCAGGCGATTCGGTAGCGTTCCATCAACGCCTGCCGCACTTCCATCGCCCGGGCGGGATCCATTCGATTCAGCATTTTGTCGCGTTGCTCCGGCGTCATCGCCACCAATTGCCGAACCAAATCGAAGCGCGTCTTCCACCGGGAATAGCGGCTTAAGCCGACGCCGGCGGCGAGAAACGCCGACGCGCTCCAAACGATATAATCAACCGTGCTCGGCACTTTTATTTTCTTGAACAACTAGCGCTCGAACTCTCGCGTCATCACGCGGCGACCTTTACCGATTTTGGTTACGCATGTGGGTCATGGCCACGCCCATCGCCGCCACGCCAAGGGTTTTGATTAGCGTGGGATGTTCCGAATAAATCTGACTGATTCGATCGATGATCGACGGATCGTGCTGCTCGGCCTTGGCCGCCGCTTCCTGCACCACGTTCGGAGGAATTTGCGCGGCGGCTTCCGGCGTAATCGCGCCGCCCTCCGGCAGATTAATTCCTGCGCTCCGGGCGAGCTGCCCCAACATCCCCGCGGCCGCCGGGTTGGAAAGCAGCGCATTCAGAAGCGTCGCGCGCTGTTCGCCATTCGAGTTATTGAAAAGCTCGCCCACCATGTTGCCGAAGGCCGGCGTTTGGTTCGAACGAAACATTCCGGCGATGCCACTAGCCAGCGCTGAAGCCGGGGCCGCTTGCGCCACTTGGGTGAAGTCAGCATCGACCGCCCGTGGGTCAGTGGCGGCGCCTGTTGGCTGCGCGTAATTCTGCAAAACATTGGCAATTTGATTCATCCAGCTCATGCCGGCAGGTTACGTCGAAAACGAGGGCCGCGAAAGTTTTGTTTAACGCGCTCCCCGAATTTAGGGGAGATTTCGACGGGATCCGATCGATCGTCGACCGCGGTATGGGCCATGCTTCTCTAGCGGTCCTACCCTATGTATCGCCCACATATTTTGGCCGTGGAGGATGAATCGGCCCTTGCCCAGTTCCTCGGTCTCGTCCTCGGGGGACCGCATTGCCAGGTCTCGACCGCGTCGGATGGCTGCAAGGCCCTGGCCAAGATCGAAGCGGCCAAAACGCCCTTTGATCTCATCATTACCGACCATCGCATGCCGAACATGAACGGCCTCGAACTCGTGCGTGAACTGCGCGCTCGAAATTTTCACGGGAAGATCGCCGTGCTCTCCGCCTACCTGACAGAGGAAAACGCCCACGCTTATGACCAGTTGGGCGTCGACATCAGAATCTCCAAGCCCTTCGAGGTCGACGAATTGCGGCACGCCGTCGCAGTTCTTCTCGATAACGAGCTCGCGACGAAACAATACGCCACGCGTTTCTGAGTCCCGGCGAGTCCCGCCGGCGAAGATGCAGCCGCCTCGCCGGTGCGCTGCGATTTGTTGTTAATGAAAACAATTCTCTTTGGTTGCGCTCTTCTGGCAGTAGTTTCAATTTTCAGCAGTTGCGCTTCGGAGCCAACCGCCACGACCACGACCACGACGACGGAACGGTCTACGACCTCCCGTTAATCGTCCAAGTTTAGGAGCGAAGACGCGTGCGAACGTCCATGTTCGCGCGCGTTTTTTTGCATCAGCGCCGGCGGTCAGGGATTCGAGGGCAGCTTCATTCCGAGGGTCTTCACCAGGAACGCCCATCGATCCCCGGTCTCTTCGATTACCTTCGTCGTCGGCTTACCGGCGCCGTGGCCCGCTTTGGTTTCGATCCGAATCAGGATCGGCTTATCGCAGCCCTGCGCCGCCTGCATCGTCGCAGTGAACTTGAAACTGTGGGCCGGCACCACGCGATCATCGTGATCGGCCGTCGTCACCATCGTCGGCGGATAACAGGCGCCGGGGGCGATGTGATGCAACGGCGAGTAGGCATAGATGAACGGAAAATCCGCGGCGTCATCAGAGCTGCCATAATCGGCCGCCCACGCCCAACCCACGGTAAACTTTTGGAAACGGAGCATGTCCATCACACCCACCGCGGGTAAAGTTGCGCCGTAAAGATCAGGCCGCTGCGTCAGACACGCGCCGACCAAAAGACCTCCGTTACTCCCGCCGCCGATCGCGAGTTTCGGCGTGCTGGTATACTTTTCCGCGATCAAACATTCCGCGGCCGCGATGAAGTCGTCGAAGACATTCTGCTTCAGATGCTTCATTCCCCCCTCGTGCCATTTCTCGCCGTACTCGCCGCCGCCCCGCAGAATTGCCACGGCGAAGATTCCGCCCATTTCCATCCATTGCAGCGTTGCCGGACTGAAAGAAGGCGTCACGGAAATATCGAAACCGCCATAGGCATAGAGATAGGTCGGATTTTGCCCGTTGCGTTGCATCCCCTTTTTGTAGGAAACGAACATCGGGACCCGCGTTCCGTCCGCACTATGGAAGAAGACCTGTTCCGTCGTGTAATCGGCCGAGTTGAATTTTACCTTCGGCTGGTAAAGCGGTTCGCTCCTTTTCGCTTCAAAGTCGTAACGATAAATCGTCGTTGGCGTGGTGTAGCTGGTGAAGGAATAGAACGTCTCCCGGTCCCGCCGTTTCCCAGGAAACCCGCCAGCGGTCCCGATCCCGGGCAGGGTAATTTCGCCGGCGGGCGCGCCGTCGAGCTGAAATAATTTCACCAGGCTGTGGGCGTCGTGCAGATAGTTCGCGACGAAGCGCTCGCCGACCACGGTCACGCCTTCGAGCTTATCGGCGGCCTGCGCCACGATCTCACGCGGCACCGCGGGCAAAGGTTTACTGATGTCGATCCCAACAATGCGATAGCGCGGGGCGTCGGCGTCGGTTTGGAAATAGAAGACCGAACCGTCGTTATCGATAAAATTCCAGGCCGCATTTCCGTCGGGCAACAGATCCTGCACCTTGGCGTTCGCCACGCGCAGGTCCTGATAGAAGACGCGGTTATGCCGATCGGTTCCCTGCCGTGCCGTGATAATCAGATAATTGCCGTCATCGGTCACGTCGGCGGCGAAGAGCCATTCTTTTTGGTCCGGCCGCTCATAAACCAGTGCGTCTTCCGCCTGAGGCGTGCCGACCTTGTGGAGATAAATTTTTTGATTGTAGACCTGCGAACGGAGTTGCTCTTTCTCGTCGGGCTGTTGGTACCGACCGTAAAAGAAACCGCTGCCATCCTTTAGCCACGAAGCCCCTGAAAACTTGACCCACTTCAGCTCGTCCGCGCGATCCTGGCCGCTCGCGACGTCTCGCACTTTCCACGTCTGCCAATCAGAGCCCGATGCGGCAAGACCGTAAGCCATCAATTTTGCATCGTCCGAAATCGCTGTACCCCCGAGCGCGATGGTCCCGTCTTTCGCCAAAGTATTAGGATCGAGTAACTCGCGCGGCTTCTCCTTTAAGTTATCCGCGACGAACAGAACGCTTTGGTTCTGCAGGCCCGTGTTCCGGGTGATGAAATAATGACCGTTTTCCTTGAACGGAACGCCGAATTTCTCGTAATCCCAAAGTTCCGTTAGCCGTTTACGAATACCTTCTCGCTCCGGAATCTCCGCCAGGAAATCGAAGGTCGTCTTGTTCTCCGCCTCGATCCAGGCGCGCGCTTCCGGCGAATCGGGGTTCTCCAGCCAGCGATAGGGATCGGCCACGTTCGTGCCGTGATAATCATCGACCTGGTCGCTCTTGCGCGCGGCGGGATAATTAAACGCCGATGGCTCCTTCGCGGGCAGGAAGCCGACGAGGGTGAGACACGAGCCAGCGAGGAAAAGAATCTTTTTCGTCATGACGCGACGAGTCTAACCGTCGGGCCACGCGAAGTCGATCCTTCTGCTACTTCCGCTTTTTGCGACGAGTGAGGGACTTGCGGAAATCGACCGCCTGGCGATAAGCCGCAATCTCGCCCTTCCGGTCTTTCCACGAAAATGTGCGCGCCTTCATCGTTCCTTTGGCGTCGCTGAACGTGACTTGGTAGAAGCGACGTTCTGCATAACGGAACACTCCGATGACCTGGTCCTTCAGCCCGACCCCGGAGAGAACGTAGCCTGGAATATCGCGACGCCGCTTCGATGGCAGCGTCCGCAACAGCAGATCCCGGTAGGCGTTAGCCTCGCGCAGACTCTTTGCACTATGACCGGCAAAGTGTTTGCTGAATTCCGTTTTTTGTCGGACAACCGAAACTTGATAACCGCTGGGAAGGGTTCTGATATTTTTAAATGAGCCGAGAAGTCTTACAGGTTTCATAGCGCGAGGTGCTGATCTATAAATCCTTCAGCAGACAACACAAGCCAGTTTTCACCCTTTTGCCTCTTTTTTAAATCTGCCGGGCGTAGTCTGACCCCTCTGCTATGGAAATGCGTTGACGCCTTAACGAGACCTACCCTACCCTCTGCTTTATGCGTCTAAGATATCTCGTGCTCCTAACGGTTTGCGCCTTCACCGGCGCATCTTTCGCCCTCGCTCAGTCACCCTCGCCGAGCCCCGAAAGTTCGGCTTCACCTAAAGCCCACCGCACGCGCAAAAAAGCCGAGGCCGCCACTTCCCCGGCCCCGGACGCCAGCGCGTCGCCGATGGCGTCACCCGCCAAACGCTCACACAAAAAAGCCGAGGCCAGCCCGGCGGCTTCGCCGGCAACCTCGCCCGCGACCTCGGCCACGCCCGCAAAGCGCTCGCACAAAAAGAAGGAAGAAGCGATGGCTTCCGCCACTCCGATGGCGTCGCCCACTGCTTCGGCCAAACCGTTCTCGAAGCTCGGTGATATCTTCAAACCGAAGAGCAGCCCGGCCGCGTCCACGACTTCTACCACCGCCGCGAAGCCCGAAGGCACGGTTGCGCCAGGCGGCGGCCACGGCATGGTCTGGGTCAACACCGAGTCCAAGGTTTACCACAAGGAAGGATCGCGCTTTTACGGCAAGACGAAGAAAGGTCAGTACATGTCAGAGGCCGATGCACAAAAGAGTGGTGCTCGCGCGGCCGCCCGTAACGAATAGTCCCACGGTTAGGTTTAATCTGAAAGTCCGGCCGGCCTGTCGCCGCGCCGGACTTTTTCCATTCAGCCTAACAAGAAAACGACGAGCGCTTCCCGAACTTAGTTTTCGGCGAAGCGCAATTTGCGTCCGAGCTCTCGCCGCAGGAGCAGCAGGTTGAAGCCGGCCTGTAAGATCTGCGATGCGACCGAGAGATACCAAACCTGCCGAATATGAATCCCGGCCGGTGCGAAAGCAGGACCGCAGGAAGAGCGAACATCAGCACCCTTCCGGCCGAACAAAAGAGCGGCGGCAGTGTGTTTCCGATTCCTTGGAAAATGCTGGAACTGCTGAAGACCAGGCCCGCAGCGACAAAGTTGAACGCCACGACATGCAAATATTCCGAACCAAACGCAACCACGCCGGGATCGTTGGTGAAAAAGTGAATGAAGAGCGGTGCCGCCCCCCAGCAGAGGAAAGCAAG
>JBBSEO010000050.1:0-11318 GCA_038239645.1 Chthoniobacterales bacterium
ACGACGATGGCCTCGCCGCGCCTCCCGGCAAATACCACGCTCGCGGTTTCCTGATTGCGAACATGAAAATCGAGGAACTCCCCGCTTCGGAGAGCCCGGCGCCAGTTGATTCTTCGACGCCCGTCCGCGTCAAGCTCGTCGCCAACCCACTGGAGGACAACGAACGCCCGAGCGTTGATCTAACCGCCGGCGCTGATGACGAAAACGCCTGCATCCAGACGGACGACGGCCTGCCCTTGGTCACGGTTTGCCCCACCGGCACACTTGATTTCGCCGCAACCTTGCAACAGCGTTCGGATAAATCGCTCCACCTCGTCCTGCGCGGCCCGACCACGCGCGATTTCAAAATCACCGGCATCACGAAGATGATGTCGTTCGATGCCGGCGAGTTTCAGTTAAAATAAGATCTTATGACGCGGCCTCCGGCGCCGCCGCTGGCTTGGCCGCAGGAGCTGGCTTCTTTTTCGCCGCCGCCTCGGCTAACCTGCCATCGACTTCCGTCGCCTCGAGCGGGTGGATTTTGTGGTAGTATTCGTTCGACTTCGCCAGGTCGTCCTTTTTCAGCAGGAGCGCGTCGAAGCGTTCGTGGCGGCTGAGTTCAAAATCCTTATCCATCTTGATCGCCTCGAACGGACAGACCTCCACGCAAATCTGGCAGCTCATGCAAACCGAGATGTCGATGTCGAACTTGGCCGGATAAAACTGCGGCTTACCCAGGTAGTCCGGCTTCTTGTCCTTACTCTTGACGATGTAAATGCACTGCGGAGGGCACTCCTTCTCGCAGATCTGGCAGGCCACGCACCGCAGTCCCGCTTCCGCCTCGCTCCCGTCGAACACCAGGAACGGAAAATTACGATAGTTTTCCGGCAGCGGTAAACGCTCCTCCGGATACTGCACCGTCGTGAGCCGCTCCTTCTCGAAGTAACTTCCGACGAAGTTCTTCGCCGTCACCGCCATTCCTTTCAGGATTCCCTTCATCTCAAAGTCACCGATCTACTTCTCCCATCACGATATCGATGCTGCCAAGAATCACCATGACGTCTGCCACGGTATGGCCGAGGCACATGTCCTCGAGCACCGTGAGATTGATAAAGCTCGGTGGCCGGACGCGGTAGCGATATGGACTCGCCCCGCCTTCGCTAACGAGATAGAATCCAAGTTCGCCCTTCGGACCCTCGATTCGCCCATAGGCTTCGCCGACTGGCGGCTTGAATGCGCGCAGCTTCACTTTGGGATTCACCACCGGACCGCCGGGAAGTTGTTCGAAGGCCTGCGCCAAAATCCCCAGGCTCTCGCGAACCTCCAGCACGCGCATCATTAATCGATCGTAGCAGTCGCCATGATCACCCAGCGGCACCTTGAACTTCAGTCGTGGATACACTCCATAGCCATCGACCTTGCGGAGGTCGTAGTTCACGCCGGAGGCGCGTAACATTGGTCCGGTGATGCCCGCGCTGACGGCCAGCTCCGCGGAAAGAATGCCGACCTCCTGAGTTCGGGCCAGGACAATCTCGTTCTCGACAATGAGCTGCTCGAACTCGTCGAGAAAAGCCGGGTAGTTCGCCACCACGCGCTTGGCCGCTTCGATCCAGGCAGCGCTGGGATCAACCCGGCAACCGCCGAAGCGCATGTAGTCGCACATCATGCGCGACCCGGAGAGCGACTCGAAGAGATCGAGAATTTTTTCCCGTTCGCGGAAGGCATACATCAAAGGCGTTCCCCACGCGCCCATGTCGCTGAGCAGAAAGCCGAGGAGCGAAGTATGATTCTGCAATCTCGTTAGCTCCGCCAAGATGACGCGAAGGTATTGCGCGCGCTCCGGAACTTCGATTCCCGCGAGCTTCTCGACACTGAGGGCGTATGCCCAGTTGTTAGTCATCGAGCAGAAGTAATCTAACCGATCGGTATACGGCATCGAGCCGAGGTAGCTCGTGTTCTCGCCGATTTTCTCGTGATTACGATGAAGATATCCGAAGACTGGCTTGAGCCTGCGGACAATCTCGCCTTCGAGCGCGACGTTCATCCGAAAGACTCCGTGGGTCGACGGGTGCTGCGGGCCCATCGAGATCTCAAGTAACTCGCCTTCCCACCGCGAACTCATCCGCCCGGCCGGCGCCTCTGCCAACTCGTGGAAGCCGACGCTCATTCCGGCATTGCCAGGTCCTCGGCCCCGTCTAACGACGGACGCGCCGATACTCTTTCCTTCGCCCGCGTCAGAACTTCGTCGTGCGCCGTCGGCTCGTATTCGTAGTCGTCCGGCTCGCGGTAATCCTTCCGCATCGGGTAATCGGTGAACTCGTCCCACATCAGGATTCGGCGAAGATCGGGGTGGCGATCGAAATGAATTCCGTAAAGGTCATAGATCTCGCGCTCCTGAAGTTCGGCGCTGCGCCAAATGCCAGTCAGGGAAGGCAGATGAACATCATTCGTCCGATCCCTCGTTCGCATGCGCACGATGACGGGGCCGTGCTTCAACTGCATCGAGTAAAGATGGTAAACCACCTCGAGATAACCGGGCCCGGCGTCCTCGGTAATTTCATCCACTTCCTTTTCGGCACCGTCGACAATCTGCCTCACCTTGCGCGTCGTTTTGACCTTGCGATCCAGCCAGTCGATTCCCGTGACGTTCGAACAAAAATCGAGACGCAGCGTCGCATCGTCTCTTAGAAAATGCGCGATCGCTTCGGCGCCGGCGCGATCAAGTAAAAGCGAAGGCTGGTTCGCCGGCCCTGGATTCGAAATAATCTCAACGCGCGCTCCGGCCACGGACGCATCGATGCGCGCTTTGATCTCTTCGAGCGATTCCATGATGTCGCGCAAGTTAGTCGGTTCCGCGAAAATCGGCGATAGCTATTTCGCCGCCAACTCCCCAAAATCCGAGAAATGGAATGCGACGTCCCTCTGCGACGGCGGACATTTCTGGGCATGATGGCCATGGCCGCTCCGGCAACACTGATCTCACGCAAGGCAACCGCGGAAATGCCGCGACGTTCGATCGCGCTTCTGGACGCGCCTTCGAACCTCGGCCTTCGGCCGCCGCGGGAAAATCACGAACCTGGCGCGTGGCGTTTGCCAAAGGCCCTGCGCGATCGCGGTTTGCTGGAAAAATTGACGGCGCATGATGCCGGCGTCGTCCCGCGGCTGGCGTATTCGCCGGAGCCAAACGACGAGACGGGATTTTTGAACGGCCCCCTTCTCGCCACCTACACCCAACAGCTCGCCGGCAAGATTGGATCGTTGCTCGAGGAAAAGTATTTCCCGCTCATTCTCGGCGGCGACTGCAGCATCCTCCTCGGCGCTGCGCTCGCTCTCCGTCGGCGCGGCCGTTACGGACTTTGTTTCATCGACGGGCACAACGATTTTTCCTACGCGCTCGATCCGGCGCGGCGCGGTCGTTATACTGCAGCCGGCCTCGACCTCGCGCTTTCGACCGGGCATGGTCCGCCCGCGCTTTGCGACATCGACCACTTGCAGCCCTACCTTCGGGAGGACGACGTCGTCGCGCTCGGGCTGATTCGGCTTTCGACCGACAATCCGGACTACGATGTCGCGAGCTTTTATCGCTCGAAGATCACGCCGATTGAAGCGGACCGCGTCGTCGACGAAGGCGCGGGAAAATGCGCCCAGTCGGCGCTGGAAAACTTCGGCCGGACTGTACTCGCCGGCTTTTGGATTCACCTCGACGCCGATGTCCTGAATTCTACCGTGATGCCAGCGGTCGATTCGCCCAATCCCTTCGGCCTGACGATCGAGCAACTGCACGACATTCTTCGCGAACTGCTGGCTTCGCCGCGCGTCGTCGGAATGCACGTGACCATCCTCGATCCGGAGCGCGACCCGGACGGCGCGTGCGTGGACCGCATGGTCGATCTTTTAACTTCCGCGTTCTCTGCCTGAGCGGCGTTTAACGCTCAACCGTCGGCGGGTGAAAGATCGCCGGGTTGCTCGTCGGTTCGAGATCGTGCGCACCGAAATCCGGCACCGGGAATTCACTCGGCGTTTCGCGCTCCAGAAAACTGGCTTTCGCTTCGCCGCTCAATTTTTGTCCGTCGATTTTGCGCTGCAATTCCATAAAGGCATGCAGCAACGCCTCGGGCCGCGGCGGGCAACCGGGAATATAAACATCGACCGGAATGAAACGATCGATTCCCTTGAGCACGTTGTAACCCTGCTTGAACGGGCCACCGGAAATGGCGCACGCGCCCATCGCGATGACATACTTCGGGTCGGGCATCTGGTTGTAGAGGCGAACGATTTGTGGCGCCATTTTTTTCGTCACCGTGCCGGCGACGATCATGAGGTCCGCCTGGCGCGGAGAAGGCCGAAAAACTTCGCCGCCGAAGCGGGCCAAATCGTAGCGCGACGCGGCGGTGGCGATCATCTCGATTGCACAGCACGCCAGGCCAAATTGCAGCGGCCAGATCGAGCTACGCCGTCCCCAGTTGTAAAGCTCCTGCGTCGTCGTGACGAAAATTCCCTGCTTTTGCAGCTCGTTCTTCAGGCCCTGATCGACTGTTTCGCTCATCAGAACTCTACTTCGCCCAATTTAAACAACCTTTGCCCCACGCCCACACCAGTCCCTCGACGAGCAGCAACAGAAAAACAAGCAGCACGATAAACGCGCCGATTGGCAGGCCGGTAAATGCGACCGCAAACGGCACGAGGAAAATCGCTTCGACGTCGAAGATCAAAAAAATGATCGCGTAGAGATAATACTGAGAGCGGAATTGGATTTGGGCATCGCCGAGCGATTCCACCCCACATTCGTAAGTCGCGTTCTTGCGCGCGCCCGGTTTGGGCGGTTGGAAAAAATGGCGCCAGAGCCACGCCAGCAATAATGGCATGACCGGAAAGACGAGAGCCACCGCGACAAAAATGGCAATGATCTGATAGGGGTGCGGATCCACGGCTACGAATCTTCCTCGAAAAATCGTCTTACACCACGCCCTGGTCCATCATCGCGTTCGCCACTTTGAGGAAGCCGGCGATGTTCGCGCCGTTCACATAATTCCCCGGCGTGCCGTACTTCTCGGAAGTTTGCGCGCAAACTTTGTGGATCGCTTTCATGATGATCTGCAAGCGGCCATCCACTTCTTCGCGCGACCAGGACATGCGCATGCTATTCTGCGCCATCTCGAGACCAGAGGTCGCGACGCCGCCCGCGTTCGCGGCTTTGCCTGGGCCGTAGAGAATTTTCGCTTCGAGAAACTGGTTCACTCCTTCGATCGTGGTCGGCATGTTCGCGCCCTCGGAGACGACGTAAACGCCGTTGCGAAGAAGGTTCGCCGCATCTTTGGCATTGATCTCGTTCTGCGTCGCGCTGGGAAAAGCGCACTGCGCCTTGTGATCCCAGAGCGGGTTATGATCGAGCCCGGGATCGAACGGGGTGTAGATCGCGCTCTGGTATTTGTCGGCGTACTCCGCGATGCGACCGCGGCGCAAATTTTTCAAATCCATGATGTAGCTGAGCTTTTCCGCCGTGATCCCTGCCTCGTCGAAAATGTAACCGCCGGAATCGGACACCGAGAGCGGACGCGCGCCCATGTTGATCAGCTTTTCAATTGTGTATTGCGCGACATTGCCGCTGCCGGAGATGAGACATTTCATTCCTTCGAGGCCCTCATTGCGCGTCTTCAGCATTTCCGCGGCAAAATAAACCGCGCCGTAGCCGGTCGCTTGCGGCCGAATGAGTGAACCGCCCCAGGCCAGCCCTTTTCCGGTTAGGACGCCGGTGAATTCGTTGCGCAGTTTCTTGTACATGCCGAAGAGGAAACCGATCTCGCGCGGCCCGACTCCGATGTCGCCCGCCGGGACATCGCGGTAGGGACCGATGTGACGATGAAGCTCGGCCATGAACGCCTGGCAGAAACGCATGACCTCGTTGTCGCTCTTGCCTTTCGGATCGAAATCGGAGCCGCCTTTTCCGCCGCCCATCGGCAATGTCGTCAGCGCATTTTTGAAAACCTGTTCGAAGGCGAGGAATTTCAAAATTCCCAAATTCACCGATGGATGAAAACGCAGTCCACCCTTGTACGGCCCGATTGCGCTATTCATCTCAATCCGAAAGCCCCTGTTCACGTGGATCTCGCCGTGGTCATCGTGCCACGGCACGCGAAACATGATCACGCGTTCGGGCTCGACCATACGATCGAGGACTTTCGCCTTCCGGAATTCGGGGTGCCGTTCCAGCACGACGCCGAGGGAATGCACCACTTCGTAGGCCGCCTGATGGAACTCCGGCTCCGCCGGGTTTTTCCGCTTTAACTCTTCGATCAGCGCCGAGGCGTAGTCTTGCACAGGTTAAAAGATCATCGCATTTCGGCGACAGGAATAACAGGTATCTCCGCCCCGAATCGAAACTGAAGCACAAAATTCGATAATTTCGCGAGCCCAGACTGCGATTCCTCCTTGATTTCAAAATCAGCGCTCGCTTTTCTCACACGAATGCCCGCAGCTGTTTTTCTCGATCAGATTTTCGTCCGGGCCAAACAGTTCATCCTTTCCCCGCTCGCCGGCGCGCCGCCTTGGGTCACGCAGATTGTTTCGAGCCTGCTCAGCATCAGTCTGTTGCTCGCCGTTTTCCTCAGCCTCTTCGCACTCATGTCGCTCTGGGAACGAAAAATTCTCGCCCGAATCCAAAATCGCTACGGCCCGAATCGCGTCGGCCCGTTCGGCCTGTTTCAGCCGGTGGCCGACGGCATCAAAATGTTGATCAAGGAAGACGTCGTTCCTTTTCGCGCGGACAAGGTCGTGCATTTCCTCGCGCCTATCATGGTCGCGGCGCCGGCGATTCTCGCACTCAGCGTCATCCCTTATGGCCGCAACATGACCGCCTTCAGCATCGACGGCGGCATCCTCTTCTTCTTCGCGGTCGGTTCCATGACCGAACTCGCCGTCTTCATGGCGGGCTGGGGCAGCAACAACAAATTCTCCATGCTCGGCGCCATGCGCGCGATCGCACAAATGGTTAGTTACGAGTTGCCGCTCATCATTACCGTCCTGCCGGTCGTGATGATTGTCGGCTCGCTCTCGCCCGATGCGATTGTTGACGCCCAGACCGGATACAAAATGGGCCTGATTCCCCACTGGTTCGTCTTCACACCCTGGGGCGGGGCGGCGTTCCTCCTGTTTTTCGTTTCCGGCCTGGTCGAATCAAATCGCACCCCGTTCGACGTCCCGGAGGGTGAATCCGAAATCGTTGCCGGTCACATGACCGAATATTCCGGCTTCAAATACGCCATCTTCTTTCTCGCCGAATATTTCGGCATGTTCGCGATCAGCGGCCTCGCGGTCACCTTGTTCCTCGGCGGCTGGCACGCGCCCGCTGGCGTCCTTTCCATCGTTCCTTCGTATCTCTGGTTTTTCGCCAAGCTCGGCGTCTTACTTTTCGTTTTTATCTGGATTCGCGGCACCCTCCCGCGCACCCGCGTGGACCAGGTGATGAATTTCGCCTGGAAATTTATGCTCCCGATGGCCTTCGCCTGCATTCTGGCTGCGGCCATCTGGCATTACGCCGGGCGCGGTTGGAGCGGATGGCTCGCCTCACTCGGGTTTATCGTCGCCGCCTACGTTTTCCTGAGCCGGGCCGCGGGCTCGCGCCGGAAATTTGTGCGGCGCACCTATCGTTTTGCGGAATGAGCAGCGTGGCTTTCGTTTTCATCGCCATCCTCACTCTCGCGGCGGCGCTGGCGGCGGTAACTCTGCGCCGCCTGATTCACGCCGCCCTCATGCTGGCCCTCTCATTCCTCGGCCTGGCGGCGTTTTATTTTTTCGTCGGCGCGGAGTTCGTCGGCCTCGTCCAGATTTTTGTTTACGTCGGGGCCGTCGCGATTCTGATCGTCTTCACCATTCTGCTGACGCGGCGCGAAACGGAAACGACGAAACCGCTGCATTGGTTCGCGGGCGGCGCGATCGCGCTCCTGGTTTTTGTGGCATTGGCCTGGGCGATCTCGCAGTCACCTGCCCTCGCGGTTTCCGCGTCGCCGCGCCCGTCAATCTCCGTCAAACAGATCGGTGAAACGTTAATGACCGGTTATGTCTGGCCGTTGCTTTGTCTCGGCCTCCTTCTGACCGCGGCGTTGATCGGCGCGCTCGTCCTGGTGATGGAGGAAAAACGATGACCCCGACGCTGCCAGTTTTCCTGATCGTCTCGAGCGCGCTCTTCTGTCTGGGATTGTTCGCCGCCCTGAGCCGACGTCACGCCATTTTCATTCTCATCGGCATCGAATTGATGCTCTCGGCGGCTAACCTGAACTTCGTCGTTTTCTGGCGTTTCCATCCCACGCCGGTCGAGCCGACCGGAGTCATGGTTGCGATTTTTTCCATCGCCATCGCCGCGGCGGAAGCGGCGGTTGGCCTCGCCCTGGTCATCGCGGTTTACCGGCACTACCGCACGACCAATGTCGATAAACTCAACCAGCTCAAAGGATGATCACGCTCGACGCCGATCATGCCTGGTTGATTCCCGCCGTTCCCCTGGCGTGCGCGCTCTTCGTTCTCGCGTTTGGAAAATCACGCCATTGGCTGGCTGCGAGCACGGCGATCGTCGGGCAAATCGTCGCCTTCGGGCTCGCGCTCCTCGCTTTCCTGCCGACGCTACGTGCGCCAGGAGCAAGCAGCTTGCACAATTTCACCTGGTTCACTTTCGGCGAGCAATCGCTTCGCCTCGGCTGGCTCCTCGATCCGCTCACCGCCGCGATGCTCTTGATGATCACGTTCGTCGCGCTCTGGATTTTTATTTTCAGCGCCGGCTACATGGCCGCCGACAAAAATTTCTCGCGCTTCTTCGCTTACCTGTCCTTTTTCACCGCAGCGATGCTCGGCGTCGTCATCGCCAATAGTCTTCTGCTTCTTTTCATCTGCTGGGAACTGGTCGGGCTCGCTTCCTATTTGTTGATCGGTTTTTGGATTGATCGGCCGAGCGCGGCAGCGGCGGCGAAGAAAGCATTCGTCACCACTCGCATCGGCGACATCGGCTTTTTCCTCGGGTTGCTCTGGCTCTATCACAGCACGGGCACGACCTTATTTTACGACAACGGATCGGGCGCAATCGAACCGCAAGGTCTTCTTCTCATCGGAGGAAGCTCGACCGCGATCTCCTTGCTGATCTTCTGCGGCGCCGTCGGGAAATCGGGACAATTTCCACTGCACACCTGGTTGCCGGACGCCATGGAAGGACCGACACCGGTGAGCGCGCTCATTCACGCGGCGACGATGGTCGCGGCTGGCGTCTTTCTCGTCGCGCGCGTCTATCCGCTGTTCGCTTTCGGCGCAATCCACGGCGTGACCTCTTCTCTCTCCGTGGTCGTCTGGATCGGCGTCATCACCGCCCTGATGTCATCGCTCATTGCCCTCGCGCAATGGGACATCAAACGCATTCTCGCCTACTCCACCGTCTCACAACTCGGCCTCATGATGGTTTCGCTCGGCGTCGGCGGCGTCGCCGCGGGAATCGCGCACCTGATCGCGCATGGCTTCTTCAAGGCGCTCCTTTTCCTCGGGGCCGGCTCCGTCATTCACGGCCTGCATCATGAACAGGACATCCGCGCGATGGGCGGCTTGCGCAAACGAATGCCGGTGACGTTCCTCACTTACGCCATTGGCATGATGGCGTTGAGCGGCGTTCCACTGCTTTTTTCTGGCGCGTGGACGAAGGAGGAAATTCTCCATGCCACTTCGCATTGGCCAGTCTCCCCCGCACCCTATTTTCTGTCGATGCTCGGCGTGATTCTGACCGGCCTCTACATGACGCGGCAAATGATCTTCGTCTTCTTCGGCCGGGAACGTGCGGCAGCTTCCCACGCGCACGAAAGTCCGCCGAAGATGACTGTCCCGCTCGTGATTCTGGCGCTCGGCACCGTCGGCTTGAGCGTGATCCTCACGCCGGCGTGGCCGTGGCTGCACAGCTATCTCACCAGTGAACCGGTGGTCTTTCGATCAGGCTCGCTCATCCAGCCGATGCTTCTTGTCTCGCTCCTGCTCGTCGCCCTCGGAATTGGCCTCGGCGTTCTTTTTTACCGCAACGGCATTGATCCCTTCGCGTCCTCCGCAATTTTCTCGTTCCTCCATCGCCGCATGTATTTAGACGAACTTTACGACGCCACCGTCGTTCACCTCGCCCGGACGGGCGCATGGCTGTCTGACATCATGGATCGATATTTTTGGGATGGGCTCGTCCGCGGCGTGGGCTTCATCGCCGAAACCGTCGGGCTCGTGAGCAAGGGAATCGACGAGCAGGGCCTGAATGCCGGTGCCGACGAGAGCGCCAGCGGCACGCGCGGCCTTGGTGCATTCATCGCGCGCGGCCATTCCGGCCAGGTGCAAACTTACCTCGGCGTCATCGGCGTCGGCATGCTCGCTCTGCTTCTCCTCTACGCCTGGCTCAGATGATTACGCTCCTGATTCTTCTCCCGCTCGTCGGCGCATTACTCGTTAGTTCATTCGGCCCGCGCCTGGCCCGACCAGTGGCGTTGATCTCTAATCTTCTGACCGCCGGGCTATCCATTTGGCTTTGGCGAAATTTCGATCCCGCCACCGGGTTGCAACTCACCGAGCGCCACCCTTGGATCCAGGCGATCGGCGCTGAATATCTCGTGGGCATCGACGGGCTCAGTCTACTTCTCGTTATATTGACCTCCCTCCTTTTCCCCTTCGCCCTCCTCGCCCAGCCCACCACGCGTGGTTTCTGCGCGCTGATGCTGGTGATGCAATCCGCACTCTACGGAACCTTTACCGCGCAGAATTTCTTACTCTGGTTCTTCTTTTATGAAATGAGTCTCGTGCCCTCATTTCTCCTAATCAAAGTTTGGGGCGGCGAAAAACGCGACCGGGCCGCGACCAAGTTTTTCATCTACACCTTTCTTGGAAGCGTAGCGATGCTGCTGGGCTTTCTCGCGATTTATCTCGCGCGCGGCACTTTTGACTTCGTGCAACTGAGCGCGATCAGCGGCGGAGTTCTTTCCGGAAGGACCGCGTGGCTCGCTTTTTTCGGAATCTTTCTCGGCCTCGCCGTCAAGGTTCCGCTTTTCCCTTTTCACACCTGGTTGCCCGATACCTACGAGACCGCGCCGACCGGCGTTTCCATGGTCCTGACCGGGGCGCTTTCAAAAATGGGCGTTTACGGTTTCATCCGCCTCCTCCTGCCGCTCTTTCCGGCCGAAATCAAAGTCGCCGGGCCATGGCTGCTCGCGCTCGCGGTCGCGTCGATCATCTTCGCCTCGCTCGCCGCCTGGGCGCAGCGCGATCTCAAACGCATGGTCGCCTACCTTTCGATTAACCACCTCGGTTACTGCCTGCTCGGGCTGTTCGCGCTTGGCGCC
>JBBSEO010000051.1:0-10876 GCA_038239645.1 Chthoniobacterales bacterium
GTCTTGCCGCTCTCGTTTTGAATGGTGACCCAGCCGACCAGATCGATCAGATCGCTCTTCTCCGGCGCGACGATGTTGTAATCCGCTTCCCAGCTCATTCCGCCGGTGACGTAGGCCAGCTCGGCCTCGACCTTGCCGGCCCGGTCTGCCTGCAACTGCCATTCCAGCGTCGGCTTCAGCACCGCGTCATCGGCGAGCGGCGGAAATAACGGCTGTCCCGGCAACGAAAAGCGCAACTTGCCATCCACCTCGATGATCGGCGTCGTTTGAATCGGCGAAATCACCCCTCGCTGCGGATACGGCACCGGCCCGCCGTGGCCGCTTCGCACGATTTTTCCCGAGATGGTCGTCGTCGCTTTGTTCGGCTCGCTCACCAGAAAATCGATCGTCTTACCCTCGAAAAGGGTAAGGAGCGATTCCTGCGAGACCGGATCGCCCCGGTAGTTTTGCTCCAGCACTTGGAGCGATGTTTTCCCACTCGGATCGCGCAGAATGACCGAGTCCGGCTCGAGCAACGACGTCGTTTCCGGGAAACGCACCTGATTGACGCCCGCTTTTAAATCAAGTGGCACGGTATCGCGCACCACCGCGAAATTCTGATTATAAATTGTGAGGGCCGGGGGCGCCGCCAGCGCGTTCCCCGAAACCAGCAGCAGCACCACCCCAAAGACGTATTTCATTTCCCCAAAATACACCGCCGCGCCCAAAAAATTAGAGCGGCAAATGATTATTTCAGCCCGGTCGCGAAGACCGTTTGGAAATTCGGCGCCTGTTTTTCGCGGGTCACTACCCGGACGTCGATCTCCCGAAACCCGGCCTGCTCCAGGAATTGATGCAATTGCACTTCGCTGAACCCGAGCCAATGATCGGCGTAAAGCTCGCGCGCCTTTTCAAAACGATGATTCATCAGGTCCAGCACCACCAGCCGACCGCCCTTTTTTAAAATGGCGTGCGCCGCCTGGACCGCGCGTTCTGGTTTCAGCGCGTGATGCAGCGCCTGGCTGAGAATGGCGAGATCGACGCTCGCTTTCGCAATCGGCGGGTCTTCCAAATCGCCCAGCCGATATTCGATGTTATTAAAGCCGTGCTTTTTCGCCAAGGCCGAGGCGAACTCGACCATCTTTGGCGAATTATCGACTGCGATCACTTGCCGCGCGTTCCGGGCCAGTAGCTGTGAAAGCGTCCCTTCGCCCGCGCCGAGATCGGCCACGGTCAGCGACGGCAACATCGAGATCAAAGTATGCGCCAGCGCTTCCCACGAGCGCCCCGGCACATAACTGCGCCCGAATTTCCCCGCCAGCTCGTCAAAATATTCCCGCGCCTTGTCCTGCCGTTTCCGCAGCGTCAATTTCAACGCCGTCCGGTCCGCCGCCGCTTCGGGGATTTCGCGCGCAATCGTCCGCACGATTTCCTGGACCCGGCCGCGTGCCCCGTTCCGGCCAATTTCGCGCAGGCCGTAATAAACGTTCTTGCCTGCCCGCCGATCGCGCACCGCGCCGGCACGCTTCAGTTGGGCGAGATGACTCGAAATCCGCGACTGCCCCATCCCGAGAATCTGCTGCAGCTCCGCCACCGATAACTCCTCGTTTTCCAGCAGGAGCAGCAGGCGCAGCCGGGTCGGATCGGCGATCAGACGCAGAAAATTAATCGTTGACGGCATTTCCTGACTAAACGATACATCTACATATCATGATTGGTCAATATGTTCGGTGGAGCGCGGGAGTGTTGAACCGTTAAAGGGTTCCACCGAGCAACCAGCTCACCGTTTTGACGCTTTAACTTTCATCGCTCTAACGTCACCTCCCCAATGCTTCGTCGTTTTATTTTTGCCTCCGAATCCGTCGGTGAAGGTCACCCGGATAAAGTTTGCGATACCATTTCCGACGCTGTCCTCGACGCCTGCCTCGCGCGAGACAAACACTCCCGCGTCGCCTGTGAAACCTACGCGAAGAGCAACGTCGTCGTGGTCGGCGGCGAAATTACGGTCCCGAATTTGCCGAAGGGTTCGCATCTCGAACAGGTCATCCCGATTAACCAGATCGTGCGCGATACCGTGCGCGAAATCGGCTACGTCCACGATGACGATGTCTTCCACGCCCGCAAAATTTTCGTCAATACCGTCATCACCGATCAGTCCCACGACATCGCGCAGGGCGTCGATGCGAAGAAGGCCAAGGGCAAGAAGTCGGCCGAACAAGGCGCCGGCGACCAGGGATTGATGTTCGGTTTCGCCTGTGACGACACGCCCGAACTCATGCCGGCCCCGATCATGTTCGCCCATCGGCTCGGGCGCGAGCTAACAAGGATTCGGAAAAGTGGCAAAGCCGAATGGCTCCGACCGGATGCCAAGTCGCAGGTCTCGGTCATTTACGAAAATGGCAAGCCCGTCGGCATTTCTAACGTCGTCATCTCCACCCAGCACACGGAGGGAAAGGATCACCGCGAGATCGAGAAGTTCTGCATCGAGAAAATCATTCGCAGGGTCCTCCCGAAATCGATGCTGAACGGCGTCACCAAGTTTCTCATTAACCCAACTGGTCGTTTCGTCATCGGCGGACCGCAGGGCGATACCGGCCTTACGGGTCGCAAGATTATCGTCGATAGCTATGGCGGCTGGGGCCGTCACGGCGGTGGCGCTTTTTCCGGCAAGGATCCGAGCAAGGTTGATCGGAGCGCGGCTTATATGGGTCGATGGGTAGCGAAGAATGTCGTGGCCGCGGGACTGGCGAAACGTTGCGAAGTTCAGTTCGCCTACGCCATCGGCTATCCGGACCCGGTGAGTATGAACATCAATACCTTCGACACCAATACTGTGCCCGAAGAAGCGATCGAGCGCGCGGTCAAACACGTCTTCTCTTTCAAGCCGGCCGATATTATCGATCAGCTCGACCTGCTTCGTCCTATTTACAGCAAGACCACCAACTACGGCCACTTCGGCAAAGACGATCCCGCCATTACCTGGGAAAAAACCGACAAGGTCGCCGCCCTCAAGAAACGCGCCAAATAGAAACACTTTCGCCATGAAATCATCGACTATCGGAACCGGCACGACCGATTACAAAGTTCACGACATCAATCTCGCCGATTGGGGACGCAAGGAGATCAGCATCGCCGAACGCGAAATGCCGGGACTGATGGCCATCCGCGCGAAGTATGCGGCGAGCAAGCCGCTGCAAGGTGTTCGTGTCACCGGGTCGCTGCACATGACCATCCAGACGGCTGTCCTGATCGAAACGTTAGTCGATCTCGGCGCTGATGTTCGCTGGGCCAGCTGCAACATTTTCTCAACCCAGGACCACGCTGCGGCCGCGATCGCGCAAGTGGGCGTGCCGGTTTTCGCCTGGAAGGGTGAAACGCTGGAGGAATACTGGTGGTGCACCAATCAGGCGATGGCGCATCGCGATGGCCAGGGCCCGCAGCTCGTGGTCGATGATGGCGGCGACGTGACGCTTCTCATCCATAAAGGCTACGAACTCGAAGAAGGAAGCGATTGGGCGAAGTCGAAAAGCTCAAACAAGGAAGAGCAGGTGATCAAGGATCTGCTGCTCGACGTTCAGCGCGAAAATCCTTATCGCTGGCACGAACTCGTCAAAGAATGGCGCGGTGTTTCCGAGGAGACGACGACCGGCGTGCATCGTCTTTATAAGATGCAACAGGAGGGCAAGCTTCTCGTTCCCGCAATTAACGTCAATGATTCGGTGACAAAATCGAAGTTCGACAATCTCTATGGGTGCCGTCACTCGTTAGTTGATGGTTTGAATCGCGCGCTCGACGTCATGATTGCCGGCAAGGTCGCGGTCGTTTGCGGTTACGGCGATGTCGGCAAGGGCTGCGCCCAATCTTTGCGCGGCCAGGGTGCGCGGGTGGTGGTAACGGAAGTCGATCCGATCAATGCGCTGCAGGCAGCGATGGAAGGCTACCAGGTTACTACTTTGGAAGATACTCTCGGCTGGGGTGATATCTACGTTAGCACCACCGGAAACATCGACGTCATTACTCTGGCCCACATGTCGAAGATGAAAGACCAGGCGGTCGTTTGTAATATCGGTCACTTCGATAATGAGATCCAGGTCGACGCTCTGAACGCGGCCAAAGGTGTGACGCGCACCAACATCAAACCTCAGGTCGACAAATATACCTTCGAGGCTGGCCATGAAATCTTCCTCCTCGCCGAAGGACGTCTCGTGAACCTTGGGTGCGCTACCGGGCACCCCAGTTTTGTGATGTCGAACTCTTTCTCGAACCAGGTCCTGGCCCAACTGGACCTTTGGAAGAACAAGGATAGTTACAAGGTTGGTGTCTACGTTTTGAGTAAGCAACTCGATGAAGAAGTCGCGCGCCTGCATCTGGAGAAGATTGGCGTGAAGTTGACGAAGTTAAGTAAGGCGCAAGCCGACTACCTCGGAGTTCCGGTCGAAGGTCCGTATAAATCGGAGCACTACCGCTATTAGGTCGTAGCGATCTTGCGGGCGAGATACGGCGAAAAGTAGCCGGCGTAACGCTGCTGAAGCTCGGGCTGCTGCCAGTCTTTACCGGTAAGAATCTTGCGACAACCCTGGGCGCCGCAGCGGCAGGACGTCGCGCTCTCGTCGTCATCCGTCATACACCAGTCGTGAGTTAATTCTTCGCCGGCAGCGATGGCGCGACGCGCGACAAAGGTCACGGCTCCCGAGAGCCCAAGGTTAGGATCGCACGAGTGGTTCGTGTAGAGCATTGATTCTTCTCGCTCTTCGGTTGTTGTCGGCGCGATGAATCGATCATCGTCGATCTGCACTTTGGCGGAGCCGAGAAGCGGTCGGAGTCTTTCCCAATCCGCGCGGGTGAGAATGTGCCCGCCTTTCACGGCCACCACCTCGTCCTTTCGTAAAGCTTCGCGAGCGAACCTCCCCATTCCATGAATCGGACTTGGTCGAACCTCCGTTTTGGGCGAGCGCCACGAAAGCGTCATGCACGCGAGACAATAGCGAACTCTCCGCGAAAGTTTGCGGCGATCATCGGCTCTGCCCCATCGAAGACCTTCACCCCAATCGTTACTCGCTTCGCCACCGGGCTCGACAGCGGGTCGCACCGCGCGCGAATCGTTTGCCGGATCGGACGCAGGAACTGGATTTCGCTCGCGGCGACGACGACGTGGTCATTCTCGCCGAGTCTGAGTCATAACGCGGAGTAGGCTGCGAGCGTGGCGATGGCGTTGATGCTTCCGCCGAACGCCGTGCCGAGATGATTGAGATTCGCCGCGACCGGTGCCTCGATGACAAAGCCGAGGTCACCTTCCTCGCGAAGCACGCGCAGGTCCATCGCGCGAGCGAGAACAATCTTGCGGCGCAGATAACTCTCGAGGTCGTCCAGGCGATGAGACATGGGGCAAAATTACACGCTTAGCCCGTGCGAAATACGAACAGTAATTATGAAGATTCTGTTTCGCGAGGGAATTGGCCGGTTGCTGGCCAGGGGTGCGACAATCTCGGCAGCGGTGGTCATGCTGGTTTCTTTATCGGCCTGCGCTGATCAATATGCCACTTATCCGAACCGCGGCTACTACGCTAACCGCTACGTGAATAGCAACGGCCCCTATTACGGACCGTATGCTAATCGTCCCATCGGATATGGCCCACCGCTCTACTCCGTCTATCCCTACAACAACTACAATTACCGGCCCTATCCTTCCTACGGTTATGGCAATGGCGTGAACGTTTCGGGCGGCGGCGGCTACGGCGGACCCTACTACCGAAATGGCTACGGCTACCGTGGCGAGAAGACGGGTAAAAAGCGCAGAAAAAAATTACGCCAGCAGGCCCTGCGCGATGGCGAGGTAGCGCCGGTGACCCAACCGGGCGTCGATCAGCGCTAGTTCGCCACTTTCCCCGGTCCGGCCAGAGCGCGACCTGGTTTCGCATTGGTGTGCTCGCCATCCTTGATGACTTGCACGCCGTTGACAAAAACCTGTTGCATCCCGAGCGCGTACTGATGGGGACGCTGGAAGTTAGCCCGATCTTCGACTTTGGTGGGATCGAAGACGACCACGTCGGCAAACATTCCTTCCTGGAGAAAACCGCGATGATCGAGCCCGAGATTTGTCGCGGGCATTCCACTGAGGCGATGGATCGCAACGGGCAAAGTTAGCGTTTTCTCGTCACGCACATATTTGCCGAGGACACGCGCAAAATTTCCATAGGCGCGCGGATGCGGATTCGATTTCAGGAAGACGCCTTCGGGCGCCTGCGACGCTTCGTCTGAACCAAACGCAATCCACGGTGTCATCAGCTCCCTCTTCACGTTTTCTTCTGACATCAGGGTGTAAATGGTGTCGATCCGCGATTCGTCCTCGCTGATCAGATCCATGATGGTTTCGACTGGATCCTTGCCTCGCATTTGCGCGACTTCGGCGAGGGTCTTGCCGGTGAGCGGCTTCAATTTTTCGCTTTTGAATCCGGAAAGCAGAATGTTTTCCGGTGAGCCCGCGCCCATATACAAATTCTCCCACGCGTCAGAGTCCTTGCGCACCTCGCCGGCAATTTTCTCGCGCGTCGCTGGATCGCGCAGACGCTTGAACAACTCCGGATAGCCGCCCTCTTCCGTCCATGGCGGCAGGCAGGCGTCGAGCCCGGTTCCCGCCGCGGTGTAGGTATACATATCAGCCGAAATTTTCTGGCCGCTCTTCCGCGCTTCCTCAATTTTCGCCAGCGCTTTCGGCAGCAACGGCCAGTTTTTCTCACCCGCCGCTTTAATGTGGTAAACCTCCGCCGGGATGTTGGCCTCGCGGCTGATCCGTAAGAGCTCGTCGAGCGCGGGCAACAACTGATTTCCCTCGCTCCGCATGTGCGAGATGTAACGGCCGTGATATTTCGCCGCGACCTTGCAAATCTCGATCAGCTCCTCAGTCTTGGCGAAGAAAGCCGGAGGATAAATCAGCGACGAGCCGATCCCGAGCGCGCCCGCCTCCATTTCCTTGCGCACGAGCTCGCGCATCTGGTCGAGCTGTTCCGGGGTGGGCGGTTTGTTGTCCAGACCGACGGCGTATTCGCGCAAAGTGGTCGCGCCGATGAACGAGGCAACGTTGCAGGAAACGCCGCGCGCTTCGAGGTAATGCAAGTATTCCGCGAGCGTCGTCCATTTGATTTCGTATTTGATGTCGCCCTGCTCCCGCTGAATGCGCTCTTTCATCCGATCGTTGAGCGGGCCCATCGATTCGCCTTCACCGAAAATTTCCGTCGTCACACCTTCGCGCAACTCGCCCTGCGAACGGCCATCCTGAATCAGGGAAATGGTGGACCACGAAAGCATGTTGATGAATCCGGGAGCGACCGTGAGGCCATGCGCCTCGATCACCTGTTTCGCCTGCGTGCTGGCGAGGTCGCCCACCGCGACGATGCGATCGCCTTTCAGGGCCACGTCGGCGACTTTTCCGTCAGCACCGGTGCCATCGTAGACCGTCCCACCTTTGATTAGGACATCCGCGGTTTCCTCAGCCAGGAGCGAAAGCGGGAGCAGCAGCAAGCAGACGCAAAGTCGAATCATGGATGAAGTCTGCCAGCGGCGTTTGGCTCCGTCACGTTTTTAACGTGCTCTTTGCGTGACGAACGTCGACCGGCGAAATTCCTTCATGCAGCTGCACGGATTTCATCATCTCACCGCGGTCACGGCGCAGCCGCGCCAGAATCTTCAATTCTACACGGGCACGCTGGGCCTGCGGCGGGTGAAGAAGACCGTCAACCAGGATGACGTTTCCGCTTATCACCTGTTTTACGGCGACGGCGCGGCTTCACCCGGCAGCGACATCACATTTTTCCATTGGCCGGCGGCGCGCGAACGGCGCGGTGGCCGGAGCATCGTGCGAACGGGATTCAGGATTGGCCACGGGGCGACCCTGGGATGGTGGCAGCAAAGGCTGTGTGACGTCGGCGTCGCAGGCATTTCCCTGACCGAACGTGACGGCCGACCGACGCTCGACTTCGAAGATCCGGAAGGTCTGCGCCTCAGCTTGATTGTGGACGAAAAGTCCAAGGCCGCTCCCCTGTGGGAAAAGAGTTCCGTTCCGGCGGAGCACCAATTGCGCGGACTGGCGAGCATCCACTTGAGCGTTTCGGATTTTGCCGGAAACGCCGAAATCCTGACCAAGGTCATGAACATGAAATCGGTTCGCGAGTACGAACTCGAAGACCAACACGTCCACGTTTTCCAAATGGCAGAGGGCGGCCCACACGCGGAGTTGCACGTGCGCGTGGAAACCGATGCGCTGGTGACGCGACACGGCGCTGGCGGCGTTCACCACGTCGCCTTCCGCACGCCCGACTCCGAACAGTATCAGCGCTGGATCGATCGCCTGGAGGAAAAGAAAATTCCGAACAGCGGTCCGGTCGATCGCTTCTATTTTCGCAGCCTGTATTTTCGCGAGCCGAACGGCATTCTTTTCGAAATCGCGACCGACGGTCCCGGCTTCGATGCGGACGAACCTCTCGCGCAATTGGGCGAGCGTTTGTCGCTGCCGCCGTTCCTGGAAAATCGGCGGGCGGAAATCGAAGCCGGCCTGCCTTCGCTCGACTAATTATTCCGCACTGACGTGAAGGATTTCAAGGCGCTCTGGGCCACCCGGCGTGGCCAGGGTGACGATATCCCCCACACGCTTTTGCGAGAGCGCGCGAGAGAGCGGCGACGTCCAACTGATCCGGCCGTGATCGAAATCCGTCTCGTCCACTCCCACGATGCGATAGACGACTTCGTCGCCGTTGCCTTCGCGCACGCGCACGGTCGATCCAAAACTGATGCGGCTCGGATCAACGGACGGTGAAGGGACTTCCGCCGTTTCCAGACTTCGTTCGAGTTCGAAGATGCGCTCGTTCGTCTTCGCCAGCTGTCGTTTCGCATCAGCATCATCCACCGCATCGAGCAAGGGTGGTCGCACTTCCGCAATCAATCGCGCCAGTTCCGCCCGCAGCCCCGCCAAACCCTCCGCTGTCAGATAATTTCGAGCGCCTTCCGGCAGGGTCGATTCGCGCTCTGGAAGATCATCGAACGCCGGGCCTTCATTTTCTTCGCGGGTGAAGGCCTTGCTCATCGGCGATTACTCGCCGCTCAAGGTCGGATCACCGAGCGAGTTGGCATTGAACTCCGGCGCCGGTCCGAGGACCTTTTTGTTCTTCTGCGAATTCGTATCGACCATCACTTCGCTGCCTTGCGAAGCACAACCGCAAAGGATGGCGGCCAGAAGCGCGAGGGCGAAAAGCGGGATTGCTTTCATATCGGTAATGTATACGGGCGCACGAAATTTCCAGTTCACGGCGCCGATTCGGCGAGCAATTTCACCAATTCATTCTTCCACAGTTTCGCGATGGTGTGGCTGCCGTGGCCGCGCGTCTCGTCACTCGGCGGCAAAATCACGGCGCGCCCATGCGGCACGCGCTTGATCTCGCGTTCCAAAATCTTCAGCTCTGGCGGATTGATCAGATCGTCCGCGGAGTTGATCGCGAGGAGAGGGGCGCGGATTTTTTCGAGATCCGGGCCGGGATCGTAATCGTGCGACGCTTCCACGGCGTAGAGCATGTCGTTGGCATCGTCCTGCTGCATAATCTGCTCGGAAAATTTATCGAGGACTTCGTCCGTCTTCGCGAGCGTGGGCGCTTCTTTTTGCCGGAGAATGGGATTGCTGCTCATGAACCAGAGCATCTCTGCCGCCGTGCGCAGGCTCGGCGGCGGCGTGGTGCCATACTCGCCGTCGTGCCACGCCGGATCATGCCGAATGGCGTCGATCACCATTCGGCGCCAGCCGCGGTTGCGTCCGGAAATTTGCGTCGGCAAACTTGCCAGCGGCATGAGGGCGTCCATGAAATCGGGATGAATTTCGCCCCACAACCAGGTGTGCATGCCGCCCATCGACGTGCCCATGGTCAGGCGCGCGTGGTTTACGCCCAGCCCGTCCTGCAGCAGCCGGAACTGCGCTTCCACCATGTCGCGATAACCATAGCGCGGAAATTTCGCGTGTAGTCCGTCGCTCGGCTTGCTCGATTTCCCGTGGCCGATGCCGTCGGGCAAAATGAGGTAGAACCTGGTCGCATCGAGCGGCTGACCGGCGCCGAAAAGTTCACCAGCGAATTCCGGGCGAATGAATTGCGCGCCGCTGCCGGTCGTCCCATGCGTGATGAGGACCGCGTTGGTGGTCTTGCCCTGCGCGTCTTTCTGCGGCGTTCCCAGCGTGCGGTAATGAAGCTTCAGCTCGGGCAACGTCTCGCCGTCGGCAAATTTGAAATCATGCAGGACAAAATCGTTTTCTGCCGGCGCTGGATAATCGGCCGCGCGTAAAGTCGCCGCGGCGAAAAGAGCGACGAGAAAAAGCAAACGCATGGCGAAGTCTATGCGAGTTCGACCAAAACGCATTATCCTTCCGGCCATGAAACGCTGGATCATTTCGCTTGTCCTTTTTCTGCCGTTGACCCTCCGCGCGGAAGAGGCACCGAAATTTGATCAAGCCGCGGCCGAACGTTTCGCGCACCTCGCGCTGGCGTGTGTGGCGAAGGAATACCCAAACAAAATCAGCCACAGTCTCAATAGCGATGCCGACGTCGGACCGCCCCGAAAACTAACGCCGGCGTTCTACGGTTGTTTCGATTGGCATTCTTCCGTGCACGGGCATTGGCTTTTGGTGCGCCTGCTCCGCACTTTCCCTGACGCCAGCTTCGCCGCGGACGCTCGCGCGGCGCTCCGAAAAGATCTCACCGCGGAAAATTTGAAACAGGAGGCGGCTTATCTCCAGACTGACGGGCGCGCCACTTTCGAACGACCGTACGGCCTGGCGTGGCTGCTCCAGCTCGTCGTTGAATTACGCGAATGGGATGATCCGCAGGCCAAAGAGATGCTCGCGAACATAAAGCCGCTGGAAGAA
>JBBSEO010000052.1:0-10870 GCA_038239645.1 Chthoniobacterales bacterium
CGCCGGCTTCGAAAAGTCGAAGGAGGGAAGGTAAGGCTCGAACCAGGTAGTAAATTGTTGTTCATCCCACAAACGCAAATTCTTGCGGCCATCTGGCAGTTCGAGTGAACCGAACCAGTCGCGGTGTTCTTTCCACCAGGGATGCTCCGCGTGAACATGGTGCAACACGAGGTCAGCAATGACCTTCATCTTGCGCGCGTGCGCGGTGTTGATAAGACCGCGCAGATCCGCGGCAGTGCCGAGGTGAGGATCGATCTCGGTCGACGAAATGGGCCAGTAACCGTGATATCCCGTGTACCAGCGATGAGGCTCAGGTGATTCCTGATAGGCGCCGGCCGGATTGCGATTGAGCGGCGAAATCCAGAGGGCGTTGACGCCGAGTTTTTGGAAGTAGCCGTCTTCGATTTTCTGGCGCAACCCGCGGAGATCGCCGCCATGATAATTCGCCGGCGGCAGCACTCGCTCATCTGTCACCGGCCGGTCATTGCTCTTGTCCCCGTCGACAAAGCGATCGGTCAGCGCGTAGTAGAGGATCGCATCACGCCACGCGTCTTCGTGCAGATCGGCCAGGATTGAATTGGTGACGCCTTTACCGCCTGCCCGTGCGATCACGCGCACGGCCGTCGCTCCCGGAGGCACTTGAATCGTTGCCGCTTCGCCTTCGACTCTCGTCTGGCAGATGATGTCGTTCGTCGGCGTCTGTGCCACCGCGATGATCGACGTCATATCCCCACCGACGCAACGAACAACCAGCTTATCTTTCTCGCGGCGATCGAAGAAAATGGTGGGCGAGCGCTCCCCATTCTCGATCAGGATAACCGAATTTTTGTCACCCGTGCCGCTATCTTCCGTGAGCGAGTTCGTCGGATCGAGCGCCCATTCGCCATCGACGACAAATTTGTAGGCGTAGCGACCTGGGGCCAGGTCGAGATCAATCGAATATTGGCCTTCCGCATCCGGCCCTTCCATCGGGTTCGAACTCTTGCTCCAACCATTGAAAGCACCTCCGATCGCGACTTTGGAAGCTGTCGTTGGCGGCTTGAAAATGAAATGCGTCGGTGTCTGCGGAAGCGCAGCGAGAACGATGATCCGGCCGATCGTCGTTCGCCCGTCGCTCGCTGTTACCTTGACGGCCTTGAGGCCTTCCGTCGGAACTTTGACCGATAAGGAAAATTTTTCCTGATCGCACCGCGCCGTTTCGTCGTCGGTCGAAACCTGGGCGGAGGGCGGGTGAAGAAAGCGATGCAGATCAAGGGAAAGGGCTTCACCCGGCTTGGCATATTGCGCGGGGATTTGACCGAAGAAGAGCGCGTCCGCCGCATTGACGCGGGCAGTGAACACGAAGGCGAGGAGGAGAACAATGCGGCAGGACATGGTGAATGTTGTCGAAGGTGGTCGCCCTCAGGCAAGAACAACTCAAGGCCGGGAGCGCTGATGATAAGGGAGGCCGATTTCGTAAAGTGGAAGCTCGTCGCGAAACGCGCGGAGGAGAACTTCGTTTCGCGAACTCTCAGCCGCGGAGATGCCGCGCTTTGCCGTCGCGACCGCGAGTTCGAACTGTCCCGCTTCCGCGTAGGCGGCAGCGAGAGCGTGCAAGACCGATGGGCGGCTGCCACCGCTCAGTTGGTTGGCGCGTTGGCCGAGAATGACGGCTCGGCGGCCATCGCGATCTGCGACTTGCGGAGTCGTCGCCAGCAGCCAGGTCAGGCCGTTGAGAGCGGTAATATTTTCCGGTGAGAGCTCAAGCGCTGCGTCGAAAGCCTGCGTCGCCGCGGACACCTGTCCACCTTGTAAGAGCACGTTTCCTAAGGTCGCCGCGATTTCTGGCTGGTCAGGAAGGCGGGCGCGCGCATCCTCCAGCTCGCTCTTCGCTTCGCCTGCTCGGCCACTCGTTAGCAGAAGCGTCGCGAGATTGATTTGTGCCTCGGCGTTCCTGGGAGCGAGCGAAATCGCCTCGCGATATTGTTTTTCCGCTTCTGCAACGGCGCCCATTGTCCGCAGGGCGCTACCGTAGTTATTCCGGATCTCCGCATCATTCGGCGCGAAAATGAGGGCGCTTTGATAAGCCTGAACTGCTTCGCTTATCTTCCCCTGCACCAGAAGCGCTCGCGCGAGGTTATAGTAGGCGTCAATGTAGTCTGACTTCTGCGCGATTGCGGCCCGATAATAGTCGATTGCCTGATCCGGCTTGCCATCGTCTTTCAGGGCTACCCCCAGGTTGTAATCAGCCATCCAGCACTTGGGGTTATCTTTCAGGATGGAAGGATAAAGGGTGAAGACACTATGATACTTGGCCGTCTGCTGAAAGCTTAGAAATGCGAGAAGGATTACCAGGACGCCCGACACCAGGCAGGCGAGATAAAAATTCCGATCTCTCAAGAAAATGATTCCGGCGCCAGCGAGCGCGAGGGGTCCCATGCTGGCCAGATACTGGAAATGATCGCTAACGAAGGAATAGCGAAAAAAGTAAACATTAAAAAACGCCATGACCGGCAGGAGCGCGACGACGAAGTAAGCGCCGGCAAAAATAAGTGGGCGTTTCCACCGTTGCCGGAGGGAGAAAAGTAGAACCGTGACCGCCGCTAATCCCAGGAGGGGCAAATAGGAGATCAGGCTGGAGGTGGCGATCTGCCATCGGGGGTAGATGAATATGAGTGGATGCGGCCAGACTATCCTGCCGAGGTAGAACCAGACTGCCTTGGAAGACACGAGAAGGCGTGTCAGCCAGTTGAGCTGCCATTCGGGTCCAATCGCGCCGGAATGAAATCGTTGTTCCCAAATGGTCCAGGCACTCGCTGCCAGCGAGAGGAGAACGAAAGGGAAAAGACGCTTGAGGCTGCTCGCGATGCTCCTTTCCGATCTCCACCAATCCGCGAGAAGAAGGACGAGTGGCAAGATCACTGTGGAGGGCTTGCTCGTCAGCGCGGCCAGAAAGCAGAGTAGGGCCAGCCCGTAGTAGGAACGGAAGAGCTCGCGGCGGCTGGTCGCGTCGAGGTAGAAGAGGATCGCGAGAAGGTAGAAGACGGCTGATTGTGTGTTCTTCATCTCGGTAATCCACGCCACTGATTGCACGAGGACGGGATGAACCGCCCAAAGCGTGGCCCCGAGCCAGGCTCCGCGGACATTCAATTTCTTCAAGACGCGCCAGAGCAGCAGCGCGGCCAGCAGATGAAGACTGACATTGAGTAAATGGTAGGGAAGAGGGTTGAGCCCGGCGAATCGATGAACCAGCCAGAAAGTAGTTAGGACAAGCGGGTAATAGACTGCGTTGGCGGTGGTCCAGATCTGGACAAATCCGAGGGGACCGACGATGCAGGCATTTTCCGTCAGGTGCGCCTCGTCATCCCAGATGTAGCCGGCAGAAAAAACGCGGAAATAGATCGCGAGGACAAGAGTGGCGAGGAAGAGTGCAAAAGCCCATCGCGGACATCGTCTTTCCCTGTGGGCGTTTTCAGGCATTAATAGAGGATGGGAAGGAAACGAAGAGCTGGCAAGACGCGAGCCAGACCAGAAATTCCGCGCATCCAAGTCGCGATCGGGGCGGCCGCGATCACGATTCTGACTGGATTGCTCTTCGCCGGCGCGGCGAAACTCCCTTTCGTTAATCTTGATGACCCCGCCTACGTTCTGGAGCAACCATTCATTGCGCGCGGTTTCAGCTTGGCCGGAGTAAAGTGGTCGTTGACACACTTTCATGGGGGCAACTGGCACCCGCTGACCTCCATCAGTCATATGCTTGACTGCCAGTTTTTCGGCCTGAACCCAGTGGGACATCATGTCGTGAATGTTCTCTTCCACGCCGCGACTGCGGGTCTGCTGGTTCTGGCCTTGGAAGGACTCACCGGCGCGTTTTGGCGAAGCACTCTCGTCGCGGCTTTCTTCGCCTGGCATCCGCTGCGCGTGGAATCGGTCGCGTGGGTCGCCGAACGGAAGGATGTCCTCAGCGCATTTTTCTTCGTGCTAACGCTTTATAGTTATCACAATTATGTTCGGCGAAAATCGTGGCGAAGTTATTCCATTGTCCTGGTTCTCTTTGCGCTCGGCCTGATGTGCAAACCCATGCTCGTAACAACACCACTGATTTTGATATTACTTGATTACTGGCCGCTACGACGCTGGCAAGCGGAGAGATGGCAGAAGTTGTTAACCGAGAAGATTCCGCTGTGTGTTCTCTGCCTGCTGTCGTCGATGGCCACGATGCTGGCGCAAAAGAGTGCGATCAGCGCCATCGAACAGGTGCCCGCGGTGGTGAGATTTGCGAATGCGCTCGATAGTTACGGTTTCTATCTGTCCAGAATCTTCTGGCCGTCGCGGCTGAGTTTTTTTTACCCGTTCCCCGCCCACATCGGAGTTGCGTCGCTGGTCGCGGTGGGAGTGGGGTTGGTAGGTCTCACCGCCGCGTGCTGGGTTCTTCGCCGAACGTTCCCTTTTATCCTAACCGGTTGGCTCTGGTTCGTTGTAATGCTGCTGCCGGTCATTGGGATTATCCAGGTGGGCCGGCAGTCGCATGCTGACCGCTATACTTACCTTCCGCAGATCGGAATTCTTATCGCAGTTGTCTGGGGCGTTTCGAAGGTAACGGAAGGCAATCGCACTGCCAAAGTATCCGCGCTATGTGCGGGCGGAGTGATGTTAAGCGCGAGTGCGGCTTTAACCGTTCGGCAGCTTGGGTACTGGAAGGACTCGGAAACACTGTGGCGGCACGCCATCGATGTCATTCCTGAAAACGCCTTCGCCCATTCCACGTTATCTGACTACCTGCTGCGCGAAGGTCGCGTTGACGACTCATTCCGCGAAGCGATGGAAGCCGTACGACTTCGCCCCGACGACGGGGAGAGCCAGAATGATCTTGCCCTCGCATACTTTCGGATGGGAAAGGCCCGGGATGCGGCCGAGCATTGGCGGATTGCTTATGACCTGCGGCCGGATGACCTGAATGTGGAGGTCAACTACGCGTGGCTTCTTTCCACGGCGATCGACCCTTCGCTGCGAGACGGACCCCGTGCCGTTCAGCTGGTCTCGGATGTGCTGTCGCGCGACGGAACAAACAACCCGTGGATCTTGAGAGCGGGGGGTGCGGCTTTGGCCGAGGCCGGGCGCTTTCCCGAGGCGATTCAAATGGCGGAACAAGCGCGCCAGATCGCGTCCGCGCAGCAGGACAAAACGTTGCAGCAGGATCTTGAGATGAACCTCGCGAATTATCAACGCGGACGCGCATTGCGTGATCCGGGGGTCACTCCCTCGCCTTGAAGGCCTGCGCGCTACAGGGTTCGAACCTGTAATACTCGCCCTGAACAGCAAGCACTTACACGCCACGACTCACAAAGAGACTCACAAGAACTCCGGCACGGCTTCGAAGTGTGCGAGATCATCCGCGTTTGGCCTCATTTGCCGCAGGCTCTGCAAGCGGCAATCCTGGCGACCATTCGCACTCACGTGCAGGACTTGTCCATGGTCGAGTGGCGGCAGCCGTCGAACGGTCGCGCGATCCGGGAACCGGCAAAGCTCGCGCGATCCGCGCTAAGCGGAAGTGAGACCGACTGTGGGCAAGTCGGGGGTAAACGCAAATGACCAGGGCAGAGTTGCAGCGGCGGGTGCTACGGGGAGAGCTCATCTTGGTAGGCGAATACCGGGGCAGCCACGCTGAGTCCTATGGATATGTCGACCGGAAGACCGGCAACGCAGACAAACGTGTCCGAATCATCCACATCATTGAGCGTGCCTGCACCGGCGGAATCGATCGTGCAGTGATTTACCAGAGCCGTCCCGACCTGAAAGATCCGGAGGACGCTGCCTTTCCTTACGAGAGAGGAAAAATATATGCTTATTTCATCGAGGGATTCAAAAACGAACGCGGCCAATTCGCTGGATGGCTTGGCATGCGAGAGCCCGAGCTAGTTGAAACGGATCGGGAGGAGGTTGCGCGCCGCAAGGCGCGCACCCTCCCCCTAACCTTGTTACATAAGAAACAACTCCACAGCACCTGTGAGCAAGAGTAAAGCCGCCTTCCTATTTGCTTCGAGAACTCTCGGAGAGCAGCAGCTTTTCATTTGGACGTTTACCTTCAGAGACGTCTTAGGTGTCAAGGATACTAGAAAGCGCTGGAATCACTTGCTTACATTGCTGCTTCGGACGTGGCCTAAGCTCCAAGGTCTTCGCGTCTTCGAACTGCACCGGGAGCACGGACTACACGTTCACTTACTAACTAACCAGTTTATCGACGTGAACCAAGCACGCCAGCTGGCGGAGCAAGCACGGTGGGGGCGCATCCACGTCGCGCGGATTCCGAGCGCGCATGCAGGCTATCTGGCGAAGTATCTTTCGAAGGAGCGGCCGGAATGTTTGAAGCGATGGCGGCTGTGGGCTGGATTCGGTGCTTCGTGGGAGTGGACGAAAGTTAAGGACGTAATCGGTAAGACGCTTTTCAGCACGATTTACCGGGCTTGCAAGGAATGGCAAGAGTGGGAAGGCCGAGGGCGATTTTTCGAACGAATGACTCTTGTTCGCCAGATAATGTTTCTCACAATCGAACGGGATTGGACGCCAGGCTATGGTCCGGGAGGGTTGCTGTACCGTGCGTTTGGGGAAGACTACTTTTTGTTTTCATGAATAAAATTACCGCGCCTGCCTATCGCCAGATGACGCGTTCCGGCGCTTGGTGGTATTGCGCGTCGCGTTCGGCTCGCTTGCTCTAGATTACTGGCCAGGAAGTTAAAGTAGGTGTAGCAACACGCGGTTGATCTCTTCCTGCGAAACGTCCATGCGCTGGCTGTTCGCACCCGGAATATCCGGCGCGAGGAATGCATTGTCTTGCAGCTCGTGTCCGATCCCCGTGTTGCGCCGGATGATCGTGGCCAGCGTCTCTTTTTCCACTAGCTGGACCAGCTCGGCGGGCAGATATGTCTGATACCAGAAACGATCCCCGTCGCGTGCGCGCTCGAACTGGTCCTTGAGGACGGCGTACACAATCGGGCCTACCATAGCGCCGTCGACGTGGCGTTCAGCCAATGCACCAATCCAAACATCGACTTGGTCGATGCTTGAATACACACCTGCTAGTCTCGCGCCAGCCTGCGGGTTAAGCACTGGATCGCCGAAACCTGTTACCCACGGCAGGCCCAGGGCCGCACGCACTTGGTTGTAGGTCGGGAGTCCGTGGTCACGGCCTCGCTGGAGATTGAGCGAGGCGAGGTCGAAACCTCCGGCTCCGGGGGGACCGAACAAGAAATTGCGCACGCCGTCTACCAACATGGTATCGATCTCCTGGCAGCGCTGCGCCGCCAGCCCACGCAGAACCGGATCAATTCCGCCCTCATTCAGAATCGCTCCCGGATTAAAGAACGCACCGGCGAGCGGGAGCGGCCCGGCCGTAATCGGCTGCCCGGTGGCATCCAGCCGTGGCAACGTCGGTGCCAACATCGTATGTCCTACCCGAAAGCAGGCAGTGGAAAACTCGGTTGAAATGCCCGCATTCACGTCTGCGCGATAACCGTGATAGGGCTCGATCGAGTGCGGACCAAGCGTTACCGGTAAGAATTCGTTGTAAGTGATCGACTCGATCTCCGCCCCCACGATCGCCCGCGCCACCTGGTAGACGTTATCGTCGCTGAACTTTGGGAAAAGCCGGTGCACGGTGTCGGCCCAAAAATTGTGCTCGCGCATGAACAGCGTATGCATGCAGGATAGACCCACTTGCTCGTTCGCCCGGGGGTCCCCAGCCAGGAAGTAGCTCGGGTCGTTATTGGCCGGCGAATTTTGAAAACCGTGGACATTGAACGGCAGCAGATTGCCTTCGCTGGTTTTCAGACGGCCCGATCCATCGAGCGCCCGCAGCTCTGTCGCGCGTGCGTCGTCCGAACCATAAACCTGCGACCCGTCAATGAACGCGGTAAGCACGTTGGTCTGCTCCCGCACATTGTTCAGCATTACGTAATCGGAGCGGTTGAACCCGATCACCTGCGTCCCAGTGCTAAATGGATCAAAAAACGGGTCCCCCGCAGGAACAGGAATATCAAGCGGCTGGTCCGGCCGGGTCAGCGTGAGGCCCATGTCGTGATCGACGAACTGACCCCACTGCCAAAGGAAATTTGACGCGCCCCGCGCGTTGGGGATCGAGACCATTTGCGTCACCACGGCGTTCGAGATCGCACGTGGGTTAGGTCGATCCGGACCGGCTGGCGCGCTCGACCCGTCCGCATACGAATACGCGGCGAAGCTTAGCCGTAATAAGACCGAACCAGGTGTGCCCCAGTCCTGATGCAGCAGATTGTTGGCGGAGCCATCCGCAGAGCGGAACTGGTCAGGGAAATGGGGCAACGGGGCGTTAACGTGTCCGCCTTGCCTATGTCGCGACGCTGCCAAAGACGAGTCAATTTGCAGCGATAGACACAACGCTAGAGAAAAACCATAAACCCCACGAGAAACAATAAAACGATGTAACATGGCGCCCCCCCCCATATTCATGATTCACGCGCGGTCAAAACAAACTTAACCAGCACGTTTGCGGGCGCACGAGCGTATCTCAGCGGGAGGAGCCAGCGTGGCGGAGGGTCGTCTTATTCGGCGCAGCATTAAGTGCTGGATCGTGCACTCAGCCTGTGTTTGGGGAGCCGTTGCACAGGGGGGTGGTGCAGATATGATGGCAGATCGAATCGTTTCGACGGATTGGAGCGGCGGCCGAATGCGCGCGGCAGCATTTAGCCACGAGTAGACACGAGCGAAAGATCACATACGAGCGTGCCTAAATTGTCGGCAGCATTCCCCATAGTGGCAATCATGTGGACGGCGTTCTAATCCCATAAAAAAGGAGTTGATTAATCCGTTACACTGCGTTGCCATTTTTTAACGACACACAAATACGCACACAAGAATTAGTCGAAAGCAGTCAGCATTTGTCTGCGACTGTCCCGCTTGAAACGGGCAAGCCAATTTTGTTAACTGCTGGGGAGCAGACTTTTAGTCCGGCACAGGCCGCACCTGTCCATGAAGGTCCAGAAGGAGCAGATGGTGCGCGCTACAGGGTTCGAACCTGTGACTTCTTGCGTGTGAAGCAAGCGCTCTACCACTGAGCTAAGCGCGCGCGCGGCGGCAAAATACGGAAGGGCGTCGCGAGTTCCAGCGAAAAGAGACCTCTTGCGCGGGGCGCGGGCCGCTTTATAAAAAGAGATGTCCGAACACAAGGCCACCTTACGCTGGGAACGCGGCGACGCGGAGTTTAGCTATCAGAAGTATCCGCGCGATCATACCTGGAGTTTCGATGGCGGACATACCATGACCGGGACGGCGGCGCCGACCTACCTCGGGAATCCCGCGAATGTCGATCCGGAGGAAGCGTTTGTGGCCTCGCTCTCCAGTTGTCACATGCTGACTTTCCTGGCGATCGCTTGTAAGCAGAAGTTTGTCCTTGATTCCTACGAGGACGAGGCGGTCGGGCAGATGGAGAAGAACGCCGAGGGGCGTCTCGCCATTACCAAGGTCGAGCTCCATCCGAAATTAAAGTGGTCTGGTGACAAGACGCCCACGGCCGAGGAGTTGGAGAAGATACACCATGCGGCGCACGATAATTGTTTCATCGCCAACTCGGTCAAGACTGAGGTGACGGTAGCGACGTAGTCGAGACTAACGACCAGGTAGTTGTCGGAGTTAGACGGCTCAGCTCTTCGGAGCGATCCGACTCTTGCTTAATCGTAGAGACTTTTTTCTCCGCTGGGCCGCGTTTTCCAGCGCCGATGCACCCAGATCCATTGGCCAGGGTAGGCGCGGATAAACTTTTCCACCTCGGCCGTATACAGTGCGGTGGTGTCGATAATATTTTTCTTCGCGTAACCTGCGCTGCGCACAGCTTCGCTCAACTGGCCGACGATGACCCGATACCTTTGTCCTTCCCAGACCGCGCAAATCGGAACGATGAGCGCATTGGTCCGGAGGGCAAACATCGCGACCGCTCGAGTAGTGCAGGCGAGATGGCCAAAAAATGGAACGAAAACGCCGTCGCGCTGGAGCGTATTAACGTCGGCGAGGATGCCAATGTTGCCGCCTCCATCCAAAATGCTCAGGCCTTCGATCATGGAAGCGCGCTTATCAATCGGGCGATTCCCGAATCGGCGGCGAAGACGCGAAGTATAGCGGTCGAGTAACGGGTTATCGAGCGGTCGCGCGAGGTAAGTAATCGGCTCCAGGAGTGCGGACGCAGCCAGGGCGAGGACCTCCCAGTTCCCAAGATGAGGAGTAACGAAAATAACGCCGCGCCCGGCGGCCTTGGCTTCGCGGTAGCGCGCTTCGGCCTCCGGCGGAAAATCGAAATGGACGAGGCGTGACAGCTCATCCTTCGTGATGCCGGCGAAGGGGGCGAAATCGGCCGCGATGCGCCCGAAATTGTCGAGCGATTGCGTCAGAATCTTCTGCCGCTCCTCTAACGAGAGATCGGGAAAAGCTAGTTCGAGGTTTCGCAGGCCGATGCGGTGAAGTCGCGGAAGGGAGCCGAAGACCGCCCGGCTGCCGCTCGCTGCCAACCGGCGGGCGACCGGGCGAGGCAGAAAAGAGAGAATCGCGAGGGCGCAACGCGCGGCGAAATACTCGAGCAGATGCCGCGCGAATTTCATCGCGCGTCTAGGATTCGATTCGGCGAAAGGCGAGGACGGCGTTCAGTCCGCCGAAGGCAAAGGAATTGGAGAGGGCGGCCTTGGCCTGCACGGCGCGGGCTTCATTTGGGATGACATCCAGATCACACGCCGGGTCGCGCTCGAGGAAGTTCGCGGTCGGGGGCAGAAATCCTCCGCGCATCGCCACAAGGGTGGCGACCGCTTCGATCGCGCCGGCCGCGCCGAGGGTGTGGCCATGCATCGATTTGGTCGAACTGATCGCTAACGAG
>JBBSEO010000053.1:0-10749 GCA_038239645.1 Chthoniobacterales bacterium
CCGAGGGTTCGAATCCCTCCCTCACCGCGCTTTCGTAAATTGGTGTTGAATGCGCCAAATTTACCACGCCGCCAACAGTAAGTTACCGAGGTTGCGAATACGCGTGCCCGGCCACGCGAGACCAACGATTTGATAGTCGGTTCGGGTGCGCTGTTGTTTTCCGAATTGAACCGGGTAACAACCTCGGTTTGGAAGCCAAGCTCTTTTATTCAACTCAGATACCCGCCTGCCTCTAGTTCGAAAAATAAAAACCGACGCGTGCTTCAACACGGCGAGGAATTACCCGAGCGCTTCCGCGATCGAAAAGGCGAAATACTCTTCATCGATGCGCGAAAAATGGGAAGCTAGTTGATCGTTCACCGCGAGTTAACCAGCGCAGACGTTTCGAAAATCATCGAACACCTATCACCAATGGACGCCCGACGCAGTTGCGCTGCTCACGGAAGCCCAGAAGCGCGGTGTAGTTCTGAACTCGTTACGGCTTATCAAGACATCCCTGGCTTCAGTAAATGAGCGACGACAGAAGCGATCGCTTCACACGGGTATGTCCTGACTCGAGGCCGCTACGTCGGCGCCGACGTCGTCGAAACCGACGGCGAACCCTTCGAAGCAAGATGCCACCCCGCCTTGTCTCGCTGTCTCGCATCAGGCAGTTGCCGGCCGCGCCACAAGAGATAGATGACCGGGTAGAGGAGCAGTTCGAGGATCGCGCTTGTTACGACTCCGCCGATCATTGGCGCAGCGATTCGCTTCATCACGTCCGCGCCAGCTTGTGTGGCGGGCGACCACATGATCGGCAACAAGCCCAGTAGGATGACGGATACCGTCATGATTTTCGGACGGATTCGATGGACCGCGCCTTCCTCCACCGCGGCGATCAGATCGGATGTGGTGTTCATCCGTCCTTCGGCGCGAAACTTCTCCCAGGCATGATCAAGGTAGAGCAACATGACCACGCCCGTCTCGGCATCTAATCCGGCGAGGGCGATGAGTCCGACCCAGACAGCGACGCTCATGTTGTAGCCGAGCAGATAAACGAGCCAGAAAGCGCCGACCAACGAGAAAGGGACCGCGAGTAGGACGATAAATGTTTTCGCCGCGGAGCGCGTGTTCAAATAGATCAGTAGGAAGATCACCAGCACCGTAAGCGGCACGACGATCTTGAGCCGCTGCTCAGCGTCTTTCAGGTATTGGAACTGGCCGGCCCATTGCACCGAAGTGCCGGGTGCAAACTTCACGGTCTCCGCTAATCGCTGCGCTGCGCGATGGACGTAGCCGTCGATGTCACGAGTCGTTACATCAACGAAAACGAAACCGACGAGCTGGCCGTTCTCGCTTCGAATGGAAGGTGGCCCGGTGTTGTAACTGATGTCCGCGAGTAGTTCCATCGGCACCTGCGCGCCGCCGGGTGTGGGAACAAGAACCCGCTTGAGCGCAGCCAGATCTTGTCGAAAATCGCGCGCGTACCTTGCGTTCACCGAATAGCGCTCACGTCCTTCTACCGTTGTCGTGATCGTCTTTCCGCCGATCGCGGTTTCGATGACATCATTCACGTCTCCAACCGTGAGACCATAACGGGCCGCCGCTTCCCGGTTGACCGTGAAATCGAGGAAGTAGCCGCCCATCGGCCGCTCGGCAAACGCTCCGCGTGTATCAGGAAAACCAGCGAGCGCTTTTTCAATCTGAACCGCGGTTTGCTGAATGCTGCCGAGATCGGGGCCGAAAACTTTCACGCCGACGGCGCTTCTGAAACCGGTGGTGAGCATTTCGGTGCGCGTCTGGATCGGCATCCAAAAGATGTTCGCCATTCCGGGGGTTTTGATGTTCGCGTTGATCTCCGCGATCAGCTTTTCCCACGTCATCCCAGCGCTCCATTCGTTGAATGGCTTGAACGTCAGGATCGTCTCAAACATCGAGAGCGGAGCCGGATCAGTCGGCGTCTCCGCCTGTCCGGCTTTGCCGAACACAGTGACGACTTCTGGGATCTGCTTGAGTTGCCGATCCTGGACCTGCAACACGCGCGTCGCTTCAGTAATCGACATGCCGGGCACGGCAGTCGGCATGTAAAGCAACGTGCCTTCGTTCAACGGCGGCATGAACTCTTTGCCGAGTCGAAGGAATGGGATCGCAGTCGCGGCGAGAAGGAGCAGCGCGCAGACGATGGTCAGCCACCGGAACCGCAGGACGAAGTCCACCAACGGCCGGTAACCGGCAACGAGTAACCGATTGATCGGGTTCCTGGCCTCGGGTTTGATTTTGCCACGAATCAGCAGTGTCATGAGCACCGGGACAAGCGTGATGCCGAGGAGCGCGGCGAAGAACATTGAGAACGTCTTCGTGAAGGCGAGCGGCCGAAACAGCCGGCCCTCCTGCGCGGTCAATGAAAAGATCGGAGTGAAGCTGACGGTTATGACCAGGAGCGAGAAGAAGAGCGGTCGCCCAACCGTTTTTGCGGCAGCGATGATGACGCCGGATCGTTCGCGATTGTCTGGTTCGCGCCCGTGCTCGTCGCGAAAATTCTCGAGCGCCTTGTGTGCGTTCTCGATCGTGATGATCGCCGCATCGACCATCGCGCCGATGGCGATCGCGATTCCGCCTAACGACATGATGTTGCTCGTCAGGTGCATGAACTGCATCGGAATAAACGCGAGGATGATCGCAATCGGGAGCGTGATGATCGCAACCAGCGCCGAGCGCACGTGCCAGAGAAAAACCAGGCAGACCAACGCAACAACGATCATCTCCTCGATCAGCTTTTCGCGTAGCGTGGCGATCGAGCGATTGATCAAATCGCTCCGGTCGTAGGTTGGAACAATACGGACGCCCGCCGGCAGCGAAGGACGAATCTCCTCGAGCTTCTTCTTGATGCCGCCGATGACGTTGAGCGCGTTCTCGCCGTAACGCATGACAATGATGCCTCCGACAGTTTCGCCTTTGCCGTCTAACTCAGCGACCCCGCGCCGAAGGTCGGAACCGAGATGAACAGTGCCGACGTTTTTGACGTAAACGGGCGTGCCGTTTTCGACCTTAAGCACGATGTTTTCGATGTCGGCGATGCTCTTGATGTAGCCGCGACCGCGCACGTAATACTCGGTCGTCGCAACTTCGAACGTCTTGCCGCCAACATCCCCATTGCTCGCTTTAACCCGCGCCACGATTTCGCTGAGCGGAATCTTGTAGGCGACCAGAGCGTTGGGATCCAAGTCGATTTGGTATTGCTTCACGAAGCCACCGACCGACGCAACTTCCGCGACTCCTTTCACTGACGCCAGCGCGTAGCGGAGATTCCAGTCCTGCAGTGAGCGCAGCTGAGAGAGGTCTTGCTTACCTGTAACGTCGACCAGCGCGTATTCGTAGACCCAACCCACTCCCGTCGCGTCGGGTCCGATCACAGGATTCGCCCCTTCGGGGAGAGTTCCGCGAAGAGAGTTCAGATACTCGATCACCCGAGAACGCGCCCAGTAGATGTCTGTGCCGTCCGCGAAGATCACGTAGACGAACGACTTTCCGAACATCGACTCGCCGCGGACAAACTTCACTTTCGGTGCAGCAATAAAGAGCGACGAGATCGGATATGTGATCTGATCTTCGATCAGGTCTGGCGAGCGCCCTTCCCAGTTCGTGTAGACGATTACCTGCACGTCGCTCACGTCCGGGATGGCGTCGAGCGGCACGCGGTAGATGCCGTATATGCCTGCCGCGATCGCGAAGATCGTTAGGAGAATGACCAGGAACTTATTCCTCGCGCTGGCTTCGATGAGGCGCTCGATCATCTGTTCGTCTCTGCCGCTTTTTTCACCGGCGTTTCGAAATCTTTAAGCGCGCCTTGCACTTTCGATTCCGCGTCAATGAGGAAGTTGGCGCTCGCGACAACTCGCTCGCCCTCCGCGACTCCAGATTTCACTTCGAAACGATCGTCATACTGCTGACCGAGTTGCACGATGCGCGGCTCCAGTTTTCCCGCACCTTTGTCGACGAACACGACGCTACGGGTGCCGGTCGGCATGACGGCTCCGCTAGGAATGGTTAGGCCTTCGCCCATATTCATCCCGAGCTCCGCGTTCGCGTACATGCCCGGCTGGAGTTTGTAATCGGGATTCGCGATATCGATCCGAACGCGGGCAGTCCGCTTCGCTGGATCGAGGAATGGATTGATCACGGCGATCTGGCCCCCGAACTTTTCTCCTGGATATACCTTCGTCGTCACTTCGAGCTTCTGTCCCTGTTTGAGCATCGAGAGTTCGTTCTCGTAGAATTCCGCCCACACCCAGACGAGGGAGAGGTCAGCGATGTCCACGAGGTGATCGCCCACTTTCACGCTCACGCCCTGATGAGCCGGCACTTCCTGCACCACTCCGCGGAACGGTGAACGCAACGTGAGCGCCTCGTTAGGCGTGCGGTCATGAGCCAATTTTTCAATCTGATCCGGTGTGACGTTCCACTGTTCGAGACGCGACTTCGCGGCCCCAATCAGACGCTCAGGTCCGCGGCGCGCATCTGGAGTCTTCGCTTCGTCACGCATGCGCAGCAGCATGACGAACTCACGCTCGGTTGTGACGAGATCGGGGCTGTAGATCGAGAGTAGCGGCGCATCCTTCTCCACCACTTCGCCCGGAGAAGTGACAAACATCTGCTGCACGTAACCATCGACGCGCGCGACGAACGCCCAATGCCGCTGGAGATCCGCTTCCACCATTCCGACCGCGCGAATGCTGTGATGCAGCGGGGTGCGCTCGACCGCCGCGTAAGTCACTCCGATCTGTTGCTGACGTTCGACTGGAACTACGAACTCAGACGTCGTCGCAGCTGAGGCAGGTGTATCGGACTGCGGTGACGTAGCGACGCCAGCGTCTTTCTTCTGCACCGGCACCAGGTCCATTCCGCAGATGGGGCATTTTCCCGGAGCATCTTGATGCACGGAGGGATGCATCGTGCAGGTGTAGTAATCGACGTCCGCAGGTTTTGTGATGCCGACTTGGTGGTGACAACCGGCGACTGCAATCAGCAGCACGACGAGCAGCAGTTTTGTAAGTACGTTTTTCATTTAGCGTCTTTCAATTTCGAATCAAAAATTCCGAGATCAGCGCCGACGACCGACTCGAGTTCAGCGAGAGCGCTTTGGTAGTCGGCCAAGTGCTCGCGGCCCATTGCTTCGAGATCGCGAACGCTCCGCTGCGCTGCGATCCACTCGGTGAATCCGGATTTGCCCGCTTCGTAGGCGAACTGACTCGCCTCGAAGGCTTGGCGCGCTTGCGGGATCAGCTTGTCGTGAAACAGCTCGACGTGATGATGCGCGGTTTCCGTTTTTTGCAGTGCCTCGCGCAACGCGCCCACGGATTCTGACTGTGTGCGTTCAAGCTCTTGCTGCGCCGCTGCAAGGTTACTCTTCGCTTCTCCCACCGCAGCGCTGTACTTGCGATAGTTCGTCCAAGGAACATTGAACGAGATGCCTGCGTCCAACTCACTCACGCCTTGCGACGCGCTGTTGTAACGCTGCCCCTGCACGGTCACGGACGGATCAGGAATCCAGGCACGACGCGCGAGTTCGACAGTGGATTGTTGCGCGTTCAACTTCGCAGTCGCGCTAAGCACCTCCGGTCGCCGAGTGAGAACGAGCGCGCGCAAAAGGTCGACGCGCGTTGTGATGGGGCGCACATCAGCGGCAACAGGCACACCGATTGGCGTGAACGCGTCGCGGTTCATCAGCACGTTGAGCCGCGACTGCAAAGCGGCAACCGTGTTCTCCAGATCGCGCCGTGCTTCGAGCAGTTTGCTCGCTTCCGTCTCTGCGATCAGCACGTCAGCCGCTGTTTGCGTTCCGACCTCGTACTTCGAGCGGCTGATCTCCGCGATCTGTCGGAGCGACCCGAGATTCTTGTCATTGAGCTCTATTTGCGCATAAGCGTTCGCGAGTTTGAAATACGCGACGCGCGCTTTCGTCATGGCGTCGAGTTGCTGACGCCGCACGTTCTCGTAAGTGGCAATCGCCTCGGCCGCAGCAATGCGCGCGCGCGAACGGTTCTTCCCAGAGATCGGGATTGCCTGCTCGATCGAAACTGACTCGTCGGTGAAAGCGTTGGGCGGGACGTTCACGAAACGCGCCGTGCGCGACATTCCGCTGACTCTTAAATCATCCCACGCCGCTTCCTGCGGGATTCGCTTTTTCTTCGCCTCCCATTGCGCGACGGCTTGCTTGATCGCCGGATTATTTGCCAGCACCACGGCGGTTACTTCGTCGAGCGAGAGTCGCCGCGATGAAGTCCCACTCTCGAGCGGAGCAGCGTGATGCTCAGCTCGTGCGAGCGAGATTAGAAATAGACTGAGTAGGGAAAGGTAAGTTGTTTTCATTGATCCAAACGAACGGTTGAGAACCAGGCGTGCCGCGAAATGGGCACACCACGGGTGTCAGCGTCGTGGGATCAGATGAGGAACGAGCAGAAGAGCGCGAGTCGCGGTGGCGCGTGGGCCCGCGACCGCGTCACTAAGCGCGGAGCAGTGACTCGCGTCACCGAAAGTTCGCCCAACAACACGGGGCGAGCGGGTGCGATCATCGCGACCGTCTGTTGATCAAGTGCCGAACCAGCAGTCGGTTGAGTCGGATTCTGCTGCGGCAACGCGCACGACTTCATCGCCGCGCAACACGCCATACAATCCGCCTTCTGCATCGCCGGCATGCTCATACCGCAAACAGGCCCAGATGCTCGCAAGGGCACCGACGATAGTGCCAGGACGAGCGCAACAGCCATGAAGAATTGCTTGGGCATCTGCATCACTCGTAGCACAAAGAAGACCGCCCGTCGAAGAGGACTTCGATTATCCTGCCCTTCCCCTCCATTTCGCGGACCGTTGCCGGCCGAAACTCGCGCCAATGGCGTTCCGCCGACGCGTTGAACCATTGTAACCTCACCGCGGTTCGATAGTACTTTAGCTGGATTTCCATTCGGCCAGTTCCAGCGTGGCCACGAAATCCTGCGTCAGGCTCCGGTGCGGGCGGATGCGGTCGAGCATTTGCGAAAACTGCTGAGCGTCGCGCGCGGCGGCGTGGTTTTCACCACCATCCAGAAGTTCATCCGGAGGAAAAAGGCGGGAAGGCGCCGCTCCTCTCCGAGCGCGGAACATCGTCGTGATCGCGGATTAACCGCACCGGAGCCAATACGACTTGATCGACGGGCTCGCGCGCAATCTGCCCGACTCGCTCCCGCAGGCGTCGTTCATCGGCTTGACTCCTCCGCTGCCCAGCTTGGTCGGGCTTTGCCCAGCGCTTTGCGCAGTCTATGTCGGTCGGTCCCACCTCTTTCCATTCACCGGGACGCCGATTGCGAAGACGGACGCCAATACGCGCGCGGTCTTCGGCGATTACATCAGCATCTACGACATCCAGCCTCGCCCCCTCTGACCTCCTCCCTGATTCCCCACCCGCCCGCTCGGCCGTGGTCCCGCAGTCGCGGGATGCCGATCTATTACGAGAGCCGGTTGGCGAAGATCGACGAGGAGTTCGAAGCGGAAGCTCGTTCAGAGTCGCGAGTTTGGGCCGTAACGGATGCGGAGCAACGGCCGGGCTTTCAAATGCTGGAAGAGGGGGATCGCGAGACGCGATCCTCAGCACGCGAGGCCGCGTGCGCTCCCCTATCACAACCGCGCCATCGCCACGCAGGAAGTGATCGAAGAGCTAATCAAGCTCGCCAAAGAAATGAGCGCCGCGACTCAGTGCGGCGCGCCTTTCTGTCCTGCTCAAGCCGGACGGAATGGCCGCTCCACCAACTTGCCGGAAAGTTTCTGAAGAGTTCGAATCCTTCCCTCACCGCGCTTTCAAGAACCGGTTCAGGGATAGGAAGGCAATTTCGTGACGTGTCCCTCCCTCCAAGGCAAGGTCAGCGGCGATCTCGCCGATGACGGGCGCGAATTTAAATCCGTGACCGGAAAAGCCGCCGCACAGGATCACGCGCCGCGCCCGCGGGTGAAAATCGATCACGAAATTTTCGTCCGGGGTGAGCGAATACATGCAGGCCTTGCCGGCGAGATAATGTTCACTGGCGCCCGGCATCCAGGAATCGAGCGCCTTCGCCAGCGCGACGATGTCGTCACTGGCTGAAACATCGCGAGCTAACGAGTCAGGCGTGGTGAATTCACCACCGCCATGAAAGGCCGCTTTCACGCCCGCGCCGAAATCGGGGAAACCATAGAGCGGTGCCGGCCATTCTGGGCGTTCAACCAAAAAGGCCGGGAATTCACCGAATCGGAAAGCTGGTGTCGCGGGGGAAAACCAGGCCTGCACATTCCGCTGCACTCGCAGGGTCACGCCCACCACTTTCATTTCTTGGGCAAACCATGGGCCGAGCGCCAGAATCACCTTCCGCCCGCGCCATTGTGAACCGTTAGCGGCGCTTACGACCACTTCGTCGTGGTCCTCATGCCAGCCGATGATCTGGCATTCGTGTCGGCGTGCGGCGTTGTTCCTATCGGCCACGCTGAGATTCGCGGCCATCGACTCTTCGGGATCAAGGACTCCGGCGCCAGGCTCAAAGATCGCTTTCTCGTGATCGTGAATGACGACCGCGGGAAAACGTGCGCGCACTTCTCCCACGTTCAGCAATTCCAGCGGCACCTGGTGTTGCGCCGCCGCCGCGGCCGCGCGCTCGAGTAAGGCCTGTCCTCGCGCGTCGACCATCAGCAAACCGGTCGTGCGCAGTAATGATGTCGCGCTCTCGCGCTCGAGCCTTCGCCACAATTCTTCAGCCCGATGGAGCAGCGGGACGTAGCGCTCATCCTCGAAATAGGCTTTGCGGAACAGGCGCGACTGGCCGGTCGAGGAACCGAGGGTATGTCCCTCCGGATAGCGATCGAGTCCGAGCGCGCTCGCGCCGCGCCGCGCGCATTCCGCCAGGATGGCGCTGCCCATGCCGCCGAGTCCGACGACAATGACATCGTAGACGTCGCTCACGGCTTCAGGCGATGACGTCAGCGAGCGACGCTCGCAGTTGCGCCAGGCGGCGGGCATTCACGCCGAAATCGAAGAGTCCCCGGCGTGCGACTGAGTGCATTCTCATTTCGTCGTCAATCACTTCGACGCGCAGATCATCGACAAAGCCGAAGAGACGGCTGCGACTCTCCGCCCGCAGCGCATTTTCTTTCTCGGAGACAATGCGGACCCGCGGTAGCGCTTTTACGGCCGCCACGATTCGCGGCCAGGCGTTACCTTTCTTCAGGCGACTGATCGAGCGGGCCGAGCGCCATTGATCTTTCATCTAACGAGAATTATTTCTAACGAGCACGGGTAATCTTTTGAATTTTCGGCGTGCCTGAAACGACACGCTATGCTCTGTTTGAGATATGATCGACGAGAAATCCATCGCCAGCTTGCGCGCCGGCCTTCGTGGCGAATTAATCCAGCCGGGCGACGCGGGCTATGATAACGCGCGCAAGGTCTACAACGCAATGATCGACAAGAAGCCGCGCCTGATCGTGCGCTGTGTCGATGTCGCGGACGTCATCCATTGCGTCAATTTCGCCCGCGAGGAAAAACTGCTTTTGGCGATTCGCGGCGGCGGGCACAACGGCGGCGGCCTCGGGATTTGCGACGACGGCCTCGTGATCGATCTCGCGCCGATCAAATACACGCGCGTCGATTTAAAAGCGCGAACGGTGACCGTCGGGGGCGGCTGCACCTGGGCAGATGTCGATCATGCGACACACGCCTTCGGTCTGGCGACGCCCAGCGGGATTATTTCCACCACGGGAGTTGGCGGGCTCACTCTGGGCGGCGGCATCGGCATCCTGACGCGGCAGTGTGGACTAACGATCGACAATCTCCTCTCCGCTGATGTCGTCCTAGCAGACGGAAGTTTCGTGCAGGCGAGTGCCAATGAGAATCCCGATCTTTTTTGGGCCCTCCGCGGCGGTGGCGGAAATTTCGGCGTGGTCACCTCGTTCACGTTCGCCCTCCACCCGATCGACGTTATTTATGGCGGTCCCCTGATCTACGACTTGAGCGAGGCTGAGGAGGTCATGAAGTGGTATCGCGATTTTATCGTGCAGGCGCCGGACGACCTGAGCGGCTACTTCGCTTTCCTCACCGTTCCACCTGGCCCGCCATTTCCCGAGAATCTCCACCTCAAGAAAATGTGCGCGATCATCTGGGCATGCACCGCGCCGATAGAGGAAGCCGAGCGCCGGTTCAAAGCGATCCGCGGTTTCAAGAAACCGGCCTTGGATATGGTCGGGCCGATTCCTTATCCAGTTTTCCAAAGTCTCTTCGACGGCATTTTCCCGCCCGGGCTGCAATGGTATTGGCGCGCCGACTTCGTGAAAGAGTTGAGTGATGCCGCCGTCGCGCAGCATCTCCATTTCGCGCAGGAAATGCCGACGATGCATTGCACGATGCATCTCTACCCGATCAATGGGGCCGCCGCCCGCGTGGGCAAGAATGAGACGGCGTGGAATCATCGCGACGCGAACTGGACTCAGGTCATGGTCGGCGTTGATCCTGACCCGGCGAATAACGAGAAAATTACGGCGTGGACGAAATCGTACTACGACGCCCTCCACCCCTATTCGACTGGCGCCGCCTATGTAAATTTCCTCATGAACGAAGGAGAGGAACGCGTGAGGTCGACCTACGGAGACAACTATCCGCGTCTCGCTCAGATCAAGAAAAAATACGATCCTGCGAATCTTTTCCGCGTGAATCAAAACATCAGGCCCGCCGGATGACCTCGCAGGAATTGAAAAGCCTCCAGGCGCCGATGAAGG
>JBBSEO010000054.1:0-10730 GCA_038239645.1 Chthoniobacterales bacterium
ACGGGCGGGGCGGGGTTAGCCTGGCCGGCAGGGATCTGCAATTTGATGTGAGCAATAATTTCTTTAGCCATGGGGATTCGTTAGGTCGTTAAATCGTGAATCGGTTTCGCTCCGGCTCCGAATCTCGGATCACGGCGCTCTCTTTAGCGCTAGCCGCGTTCGACTTGCCAGTATTCCAGATCGACCGGGGTGGCGCGGCCGAAGATGGTGACGGAGACGCGGAGTTTTCCGCGGCTGGGATCGATCTCTTCGACGACGCCGTTCTGATTTTGAAAGGGACCGTCGGCGACCTTGACTGTCTCGCCGACTTCGAAGCTGACTTTCGGCTTCACGTTTTCCTCGCGCTCTTTCATCTGCGCGAGCATTGATTCGACCTCCGCTGGGCGCATCGGGATCGGGCGATCCTTGGTGCCGGCAAAGCCGATCACGCCGGGCGTGTCTTTGATGAAATACCACGTCCGATCGACCAGGCCATTGCTCTCATCGAGCAGGTGCATGTTGACGATGAGGTAGCCGGGGAAAAATTTTCGCGTCGTCTCGCTCTTCTTCCCTTTTTTAATTTCGGAAACGCGCTCGGTCGGGACGAGCACTTCGTAAATAACGTCGCTCATCTCCTCGGTCTTGACGCGTTTCTCGATGTTCTCGCGCACCTTGTTCTCCTGGCCGGAGAGCACGTGGACGACAAACCATTGTTCTTTCGCGGCGATGGCCATCAGTGAAAGCGGGTGAAAAAGTGGACGAAGTTCACAAGGACGAAATCAAAGAACGCGACGTAACCGCCGAGGAGCAACATCGCGATAATCACCACCACGGTGGAGTCGTTCAGTTCCTTGAACTTGCGCAGGCCCTTTTGTTTTGGATCCCACGGCCACGAAGCTTTCTGCAGCTCGACTTTGACTTCGCTGAAAAAATTCTTCGTTTTAGTTAGCATCTCGACTTATTCCGCACGCCAGGAGGGACTCGAACCCCCAACCGACGGTTTTGGAGACCGCAACTCTACCAATTGAGCTACTGGCGTATTCGGCTTCCGTTTCTCTCTTCCTCAAGGCCGAGACCAGAAGGAAGCACAGGTTAATCCATAATTTCCGCGACGCGGCCAGCGCCGACGGTCTTGCCGCCTTCGCGAATCGCGAACCGGATCGTCTTCTCCATCGCGATCGGCGTGCCAAGTTCCACTTCGACGGAAACGTTGTCGCCCGGCATCACCATCTCGACGCCATCAGGCAACTTAATGGAACCGGTCACGTCTGTGGTGCGGAAATAGAATTGCGGCCGATAGTTGGTGAAGAATGGCGTGTGACGGCCACCTTCTTCCTTCGAGAGGACGTAAACTTCCGCCTTAAATTTTTTGTGCGGCTTGATCGTGCCGGGCTTGGCGATGACCTGGCCGCGCATAACGTCGTCTTTCTTCACGCCACGAAGGAGCACTCCGACGTTATCGCCGGCGCGCGCTTCGTCGAGCAGCTTGCGGAACATTTCGATGTCCGTCGCGGTGGTCTTGGCCGTATCCGAAATGCCGACGATCTCGACTTCCTCCATTTTCTTGAGGATGCCGCGCTCGACTCGACCGGTCGCAACGGTGCCGCGCCCTTCAATGTTGAACACGTCTTCCACCGGCATGAGAAACGGTTGATCGACCGGACGCTCCGGGACGGGGATGTAATCATCGACCGCCGCGATCAACGCCATGATCTGCGCTTCCTGCTCGGCGTCGCCGTTCAACGCCTTGAGCGCGCTGCCTTTGACGATCGGGATTTTGTCGCCCGGAAACTCATACTGCGTGAGCAAGTCGCGCACTTCCATTTCCACGAGATCGAGCAGTTCCGGATCGTCCACCATGTCGACCTTGTTCAGGAAGACGACGATCGACGGCACGCCGACCTGGCGAGCGAGGAGAATATGTTCGCGGGTCTGCGGCATCGGGCCGTCCGCCGCGGAAACGACGAGGATGGCACCGTCCATTTGCGCCGCACCCGTGATCATGTTCTTCACGTAGTCGGCGTGGCCGGGGCAATCGACATGCGCGTAATGGCGCTTGTCGCTCTGATATTCGACGTGCGCAGTTGAAATGGTAATACCACGCTCTTTTTCTTCCGGCGCGGCGTCGATCGAATCGTAGGCGCGGGCTTCCGCCATGCCTTTTTTCGCGAGCACGGTCGTAATCGCCGCGGTTAAAGTGGTCTTGCCGTGGTCAACGTGCCCGATCGTGCCGACGTTTACATGCGGCTTGTCGCGTTTAAATGCTTCCTTGGCCATCTTCTTGTCCTTTTGTAACTAAACTGCGTCTCGTTAATGTTTGGTGGTCCGGGCAACCTGGAGCCCATGACCGGGATTGAACCGGTGACCTCGTCCTTACCAAGGACGTGCTCTACCAACTGAGCTACATGGGCAATCCGGTTTCGCCTTCCGCCAGAGAAGCAAAAGTCCCAAAGCCGCTTTAACCGACCATGGGACTGCGCCGTTCCAGCAAAAAGCGTTCGCAAACTACCAGCCCGCCCTTGCCTGTCAAAATAATTTCGCGCGCGAAATCGTCCGCCCGCACCCGGTTCCCCTATCGGATCCGCGTTTGCGCCGCGTCGTCCCCGCCGCCACCGCGCCGTCGCGACATCGCGAAAATCACCGCGATCAGAGCGAGCAGAATCGCCGCGGCGATGCCGATATTTAGCGGCGTGAACAGCGTTGGAGCAGGCGTCGGTGCCGGCGCCGGTGTTTCGGCCGGAGGTGGCGGCGCATTCTTCGCGGCCAACGCGCTCTCCGCGTACTGGAGACGCTGCTGCGTATCGTAATCGTTCGGGTTCAACCGCAGCGCTTCCTTGTAGTCGACGATTCCCTTCTCGTAATCCTTCAAATAGGTGACGTAGGTGTAGCCACGCTTGGCGTAAACCTCCGACTCCGGCTTCGCCTGCAAACTCTTACTGTAGTCCTCGATCGCTTCGGGATATTTCTTCTCGCTGCGGAGAGCAAACGCGCGCCGCTCCAGGGCCACCGCGTCGTTTGGATCCTTGGTGATCGCAGTAGTAAAATCGGCGATCGCCTTCTCCCAATCCTGCATCCCGATTTCCGCGAAGCCGCGCATCCGGACGACGACAATCTCATCCGGCTTCAGCTCGGCCGCCTTGTTCAGGTCCGGCAACGCATCAGCGTACTGCTTCTGCATTACCGCCGTTTGTCCGCGCTCGAAATAGCCGGCGTAATCCGTCGGTGCGACCTCGATCGCTTTCGCGAAATCCGCCATCGCTTCGGGATATTTTTGCAATGCTCGCAATGCCGTGCCGCGGTTTGTATAGGCGCGCGGGTTCTTCGGATTCGCCTGGATCGCCGCCGTGAATTCCGCGATCGCCGCGTCGTATTGCTTTTGCTGCGCCAGCTCCACGCCCTTGCTGACGTGATCGCCGGCGGCCGGTTTGGCGTGACAGAACGGCGCCACCCACAGCAGCGCGCATCCTAAGATCGAAATTGATTGCAGTTTTTTGATAGTCATTCCTCGTCCTCGCGTGGATACGTTTCTGGGCGATGAAATGCTTGTAGGCGAGAAAAATAAGCAAAAAATGACCGGCGCCGCGGCCCGTGGTCCGGCGAAACAGCCGGCTCAGTTTTCCCGCGGCTACCTCGCCCTCGGCGCGACGATCGCTCTCTGGTCGCTCCCGTCTCTTTTTCAATACTACCTCCTCCGCTTCTACGAGCCGTGGTCGCAGAATTTTTATCGCTACAGCGTCGCCTGTCTCGCGATCTTGCCCTTCGCTTTTCTGCGCCGTCGTGGCCGCAAGCCGATGTTCACCGCGCGATCTTTCCTGCTCTGCCTTTTGCCCGCGCTTCCTAACGTCGTTCACCAAATCGCGCAGACCGTCGCCCTGCTCTACATCGGCCCGGGCGTTTACGCGGTCTTCGGCCGCACCACGGTCATCGCGACCGCGATTCTTGCCGTCATCTTTTTCCCCGAAGAACGCGGCATCGTCCGGCAATGGCGTTTCCAGCTCGGAACCTTCCTCGGTTTGCTCGGCGCCGTCGGCGTCTTTTGGTTTCAACCCGGCAACGTTCATGGGCATGTCGCCCTTCGCGGCCTGCTCGTCGCGTCCACCGCCGTCATTTGCTGGGCGCTCTATAGCACGCTGGTCAAACCTCGCGCCATGGAGCTCGGTTCCGTCCGCAGTTTCGCCACGATCAGCCTCATCACTTCGCTTCTGCTCTTACCGTTGACCTGCATCTTTGGCCGCATTGGAACGCCACTTCACGTCCCGCCTTCGATCTCCGCCATGATGATTCTCTCCGCCGTCCTCTGCATCACGATCGCCCATGTTCTTTTCTACGTCGCCATCCAGGAGATCGGCGTCGCTCTCGCGCAGACCTTGACGCTGCTCTGCCCGCTGGGCGCGCTCGGCCTCTCCGCCCTGATCTTCCACGAACGCCTCACTTCCGCGCAGGTCGTTAGCTCCGTCATTCTTCTCGCCGGCGCCTTCCTCGCCATGCGAGTCAAACCGCCTCTCCCCGCCGCGGCGGAGAACATCTAGCGCTGTTTCAAATCGTTTCCGGCGCGCACCTTCCCTTCCGGCTGCGGGAGGACGAAGACGCGGCGCGCCAGTTCCGACTCCAAAACGTCGCGCCGGTAAATGCGCTCGAGGTAAAATTTGTCCGCGAGTTCGGGATTGTTCGCGGCGAATTCGTCGTAGGAATTTGCGCCGCCCGCACGCCGTTCCGCAATCAAGGCGAGAAACGCCACCGTTTTCGTCTCGTGATAAACCTCGGGACGGCCGACCTTCCGTGCGAGCAGGCGCAAGGCCGCGGAAAAGCGCTGCAGCGTTTCGGCAAACGAATATCGAGCGAGCATTTCGAATGCGAGCCGGAGGTGCTCGCCGTGCGGGAACTTGGCCGGATCGATTGCGCCGCGCTCAAACGCCGCTAATTCTTCCTTCACTTTTTCCGCCCCGTTCAGGCCGGATCGCTGCGCTTTTAACTCCGTTTTCATTTTTCGACGAGGCGATGGCTGTCCGCCGCGGTGAGCTCCAGTTTATAAATCGCCCGCAATTTTTTCAATTGCGCCAGCGTCTCGCGACTGAAAGGGGCTTTCCCTTCAATGGCATGCAATGTGATCCCTTCGAGCAAATCGCCCAGGGAAAGATCGAGATATTCCGCCAGTCCCTTCAGCACTTTGACCAGGGTTTTTTCCATCCGCGCACCGACCTGCACCCGCTCAATCCGCTTCCTGGGTGACTCTTTTGTTCTCATGTTATAAAGTTACCAATATAACAACGGCGCTCGATTGCAAATCGGCAGCGGTGCCGAGACCGGAAAATCAGCAGAGGTGCGGACCGGGTGTGTTGTTCCCTTTCGTTCCTGCGTTTTAGGCTTCTCACCGGCCGCGCGGCCCCTCACGTTGCCCGCGATGTCACGACTGGTGCGCGGCCTCGGCACGTTCTCGCTCGTCTTTATTCTGTTCTTTTGCACTTCCGGCGGCCCTTACACCACGGAGGGACTCATTCACTCGCTCGGGCCGGGCCTCGGCCTGCTCATGATCATTCTCGTGCCGTTGATCTGGTCGGTGCCAGAAGTTCTGATCGTCGGCGAACTGGCGAGCATGCTCCCGGAAGAAGGCGGCTATTATCGCTGGGTCGATCGCGCCTTCGGCCGTTTCTGGGCGTTCCAAAATGGCTGGATCACCTGGATGTATTCGCTCGTCGACATGGCGATTTATCCCGTCCTCTTCCTCCAATACCTGCGCTATCTCGCGCCCGGCCTCGACCCGCGTTTCGAATGGATCATTTCTCTCGTCGTCATCTGGGGCGCCACCTGGATCAACCTACACGGGTCTGGAAGAGTCGGTCGTGTCTCCGTGATTGCCGGCGTCTTCATCATGCTGGGATTCCTCGTCCTTTGTTTGGCCGCGCTGCCCCACGCGCACCATCTCCCGTGGAAACCGTTCGCGGCGAAGGAAGACCATGGGCTCGGCACCTTCGCCGTCGGCTTCTCGATTGCGCTGTGGAATTACATCGGCTGGGACAACGCCTCGACCGTGCAGGGCGAAGTCAAGGATGCCTCGCGCTCTTATCCCCGCGCGCTCGCGGTGGCTCTTCCCTTTGTCACGCTCGGTTATCTCTTTCCACTGCTGGCCGCGCTCAGTGCTACCGATTGGACGACTTGGAGCGACGGCAGCTGGCCGCAAATCGCCGCTGCGGCTGCTGGGCGTGCGGGAAAATGGATCGCACTCTGGATCGCGCTCGGCGGCTTGGTCAGCGCACTCGCCCTCTTCAACGCGCTTTTGCTCGCCTATTCGCGCATTCCTTTTGTCATGGCGACGGACCGTTTGTTGCCGCGGGCGCTCGGTCGGGTCGACGCGCGTGGCACACCTCGCAACGCCGTTCTCGTTTCCGCCATTTTCTATTCCGTGTTTGTCCTCGTGCCGTTCGGCAAACTCGTCATCGCCGACGTTCTCCTTTATTCGCTCGCGCTCTTCCTTGAATTTGGCGCGCTCATCCATTTGCGAAAACGCGAGCCGAACCTTCGTGGCGCCTTTCGGATTCCGGTCGGGCGTGGCGGCGTCATCGCTCTCGCCGCGTTGCCCGCGATTGTTCTCATCGTTGTGACGGTGATTTCTTTTCGCGACGGTGAATACGGCTTCCCTGCCATCGTTGGCGCCATCATCGCAGTCGCTCTGGGCCCGATCCTCTACTTTCTCGCCCGACGACGCGCGCCGGCAACGACATGATTTTGCATTGCTAAAACGGCGACCTCGTTTTCACTCTTCGCACGCATGGAATTGCGACGTTACCTCGCGGCTCGCCAAATAACGGTCGATCGCGCCCTCGATCGATATTTACCGAAGGAAAGCGTGGCGCCCCCGACGATCCATCGCGCCATACGTTACTCGCTCTTCGCCGGCGGGAAAAGATTGCGCCCGATTCTTTGCCTCGCCGCCGCGGAAGCTTGCGGCGGCACAATCCCCACCGCCCTCCCGTTCGCCGCCGCGATGGAATGCATTCACACTTATTCACTGGTGCATGACGACCTTCCGAGCATGGACAACGACGATTTCCGCCGCGGGCGCGCGACCTGCCACAAGGTCTTCGGCGACGGCATTGCCATCCTCGCGGGCGATGCTCTCCTGACCGTGGCATTTGAAATCGCCGCCCGCGCCCGGCCCACGCGCCGTTATTCTACCTCGCTAACGATTCGTGAACTCGCGCTCGCTTCCGGGAGCAGGAAGCTCATCGCCGGCCAGGTCGCCGATCTTGAAGCCGAAGGGAAAAAGACGAATCGCGCCGAGCTGCGTTACATCCACGAAAATAAGACCGCGGCGATCCTGACTACATCGGTCCGGCTCGGCGCGATGAGCGCGAACGCCGATCCGCGTCAGCTCGCCGCCATCACCAAATTTGGGCGCTCGCTCGGCCTCGCTTTTCAGGTCATCGACGACATTCTCGATGTGACGCAGACGAGCGAGAAGCTGGGCAAGAGTGCGGGCAAGGACCTAACCGCGCAAAAGGCGACTTATCCGGCGATCATCGGGCTGGAAGCGTCGCGGGCCGAAGCGCGCCGCCTCACCAACGCGGCGAGAAAAGCTTTGGAGCCATTCGGGCTGAAAGGCGAGGCCTTGCGCCAGATCGCCAACCACCTGCTCGTGCGCGAATACTGACGCTCCGCCTCGGGGCATCAGGCAAGCGAAAGATTCGGATCAATCTCCTCCGTCATCGCCGAGGTTCGGCCCGCCTCGAGTCTCCAGGTCGCCGCGAAGGCGATCATGGCGGCGTTATCGGTGGAGAGTAAGGGCGGGGCGACGAGAAATTCGATCATGCTTTTTCGAGATGCGCTCTGCAAATTTTCGCGCAATGCCGAGTTGCAACTGACCCCTCCGCTCAAGGTCAGCAACCGTGCGCCGCTCATTCGCACCGCCCGCAATGCTTTCTCCCGCAGGACGTCGATCACCGCTTCCTGAAAAGAAGCGCAAACATCGGCGAGGTAACGTGGATCGCTCCGATCGAGCTTCGGCAACAGATAACGCACCGCGGTTTTCAGGCCGCTGAAGCTGAAATTCAGATCGCCGGAATCGAGCATGCTCCGGGGCAGATCGAAGCGCGTCGCGTTGCCGGACCGGGCGTGGCGTTCGATTTCTGGGCCGCCGGGGTAACCGAGCCCGAGAAGCTTCGCCACCTTGTCGAAGGCCTCCCCCGCCGCATCGTCCAGCGTTCTACCCAAAACCTCGTAATCCCCGACACCATTCACTTTCACGAGAAGGGTGTGACCGCCGCTGACGATCAGGGCAATGTGAGGTGGAATTTCCGTTGCTTTGCCACCGCTCGCGAAAAATGGCGAGAGCAGATGTCCCTCGAGATGATTGATCGCGAGAAACGGTTTGCCCGCGCCCAGGGCCAGTCCCTTGGCCGCCGAGCTGCCGACCAAAAGCGAACTGGCGAGACCGGGCCCGGTCGTCGCCGCGAAAGCATCGATCTCAGCTAACGGAATCTTGGCGCGAACGCGTTCGAGCAGCTCCGGCAAGGTGGCGAGATGATTTCGCGCAGCCACTTCCGGAACGACGCCGCCAAATTCGCGATGCGCCTCGATCTGGGAGGCGACTTCGTGCGCGATCAACTCCCGGCCCCGCAAGACGGCGACGGCAGTTTCATCGCACGACGTTTCAATCGCGAGGATCGTCTTCATCGCCAAAGACGATTGCGAAGCTCGATTTGATCGCGCACTCCCAACCTATTTCTTCACCGCGTCCGGCTTGGCTTCGCGTTCCTGCGCGAAAACCATCACGCCCTTCAGCGCATCAATCGCGCGCAGCATTTGCGGATCGTGCGCCCGCACGTTCGTCACTTCCTCCGCGCCTTTCGCGTCCGTCAGGTGCGATGTCTGCAAGGCGCGCTCCTGCTCCGCGTTCATCGGCACGGCAATGTTGGGAGCGACGCCGTTGGCATTAATAACCTGCTTGCCTGGTGTGTAATATTTTGCCGTCGTAAAACGCAGCGCTGATCCATCGGGCAGTTGCAGGACATTTTGCACCGACCCTTTGCCGAACGTCGTTTCGCCAATCAGCACCGCGCGTTTCAAATCCTTCAGTGCTCCCGAGACAATTTCCGCTCCACTGGCGCTTCCTTCATTGACTAGAACGACGAGCGGGAATTTCGGACGATCCTTCCCGGAGGAACTGGTCGAATATTCGCGTTCCTGCGAAGCCTCGCGGCCCTGCGTCGAGACCACCACCGTATTCGGCGGGAGAAATTGCGCGCAAACGTCGACCGCACTGTTGAGCAGGCCGCCGGGATTATTCCGGAGATCGAGGATCAGCGCCTGCATCCCCTGCTTCTGCAATTCGTCGAGCGCTCTCCCCAGCTCCTGCGCAGTCGGTTCGTTGAATTGGGTAATGCGGACGTAACCGACCTTGAAGGCGCCCGTTAGTTGCTGGTCGAGCAAATGCGCCGCCTTCACGCTCTGCACTTTCACCTCCGCACGTTCGAGCTGGTAATCTTTCACTTCCCTGGTCGACGGACGCGAAATCGTCAGCGTGCATTTCTGGCCGGTCTTCCCGCGCAGCGTGTTCACCGCCTGCTGCAACTGCATCTTGTCCGTCGCCAGCCCGTTGATTTTCAAAATCTGGTCGCCCGCCAAGATTCCGGCCTTCGCCGCGGGCGTATCCTCCATCGGGGCGACCACCGTTAAGACCCCACCGCGGGTTGAAACTTCGAGACCGAGACCATTGAAGCGGCTGCGGGTGTCGTCCTGCATCTCGCGAAAATCCTCCGGCTCCATGAACTGCGAATGCGGGTCGAGCGACGACAGCATCCCCTTCATCGCCGCGTAGATCAGTTTTTGATAATCGGTCTTGTTGCCGTCGACGTAATCCTGCCGCACCAGTTGCAAGGCACGCGCGAAGACCGCCATTTGCGCGTAACCATTATCAGTCTCCGTCTCCGCCGCGCGCACATTTACGAGGCGGCCGACGAGGAAAATGTTGGTGAGGACGAGGCAAACGAAGACGCTGAGAACAAATCGCCTTTTCATGAGTAGCGGGGAATTTCGTGCAGCAGGAATTTTTTGGCAACGCCCAAGGCTTTGGCTACCGTCCGCGCCACGGCTGCAATGAAATTCCTGCGTTCCTTTATCGTTCTCCTGATCGCTTTCACGATCTCTCCGCGCCTGCTGGCCGAAGAGCAGGACGCCGAATTCAATGCGGTCGCGGACGAATTCATCAAGGGCTACCTCATCGCTCGTCCCCTCCTCGGCACTCAGCTGGGCCTGCATGAATTCGACGGTCGCGCGCCGGATTTCAGCCGCCTCGCTCTCGACGCCGAGCTGCAACGGTTACGGCGTTTCGACGATCGCCTGCGAAAATTCGAGCCCACGAAATTAGGTACGCGCGCTGCGGTCGACCTGCGCATTCTTCAATCGGCCGTCGCGAACGAGCTCTTCGAATTTCAGGAAGCGCACAAGTTCGAGCGCAATCCCATCACCTATGCGCAGTGCGCCAATCTCAACATCTACCTGGCACGAAATTTCGCGCCCCTGCTCGATCGTGTTCGCAGCCTGACGGCGATCGAAGCGCAAATTCCCAACATCCTTATCGCCGGGAAAACGAACCTCGATCCGGTGCTGCCGAAACCGTACGTCGAGCTCGCGATCGAGATCGCCCGCGGTGCCGCTGACTTTCTGCGCAAGGACATGGTCGAAGCTGTTACCTCCGTGAAGGAGGAGGACGTCACGGCGAATTTCGTCACCGCTAATCGCAAAGCCATTGCGGC
>JBBSEO010000055.1:0-10730 GCA_038239645.1 Chthoniobacterales bacterium
CTTCCAACGATCATGCTCACCGGCCACGGCGGCGAGGAAAGCGAGGTGCATTGCCTCGAGGCGGGTGCCGATGACTTTGTCACCAAGCCAATTTTTCCCGCCGTGCTGAAGGCCCGCATCGCGACGCAACTGCGTCTCCGATCAATGCGCGAGCAATTGATGACGCAAAACGAGGAGCTGGAAGCGTGGCACCAGGCTTTGGAGCAGGATCTGGCTTCGGCGCGACGGACGCAGCGTTCCCTTATTCCCCAGAATCCGCCGGTCCTGCCGGGCTGGGAAATCGCCTCTTATTTCCGTCCGGTCATTCAAGTGGGCGGCGATATTTTCGGGTGGTTGCGCATGATCGACGAGCGGCAGCTTTTCTGGATTGCCGACGCCACCGGACACGGCGCCGCGGCCGCGTTGCTGACGACAATGGCCAAATTGCTCTTCCATCACGCCAGTGTGGAACACGACGCGCCGGCCGAAATCATGGAGCGGGTCGACCGGGATTTCCGCAGCATCCTCGGCGCGCGTTCGTTCATGACCGCCATGTGCGTGGCACTCGACCCTCGCACCGGCGCGGCCAGTGTGGTGGGGGCAGGTCACCCGCCATTGCTCATCGCCCGGAAAGACGGCCAGAGTGAAGCGGTCGCATCGATTTCTCCACCGCTCGGCTTGCGCACGATGGAGGGCTTCAAGGAAACCGCGGTGAACCTGGCCGATGGCGATCTTTTTCTCCTCTACACCGACGGTTTATACGGCACCGCCAACGGCAGCCCGAGCGCCACCCCGCGGCAGCTCGGCGATCGGTTTAGCTCGGGTTCGGGAGACGCCGCCTCGTTTCTGCGCCACGTCGTCCCGGAAAAAACAGAGGAAAATGGTGATGATCCTCACCGCGATGACATTGCCGCCCTGGCCGTCCGTCGCCATCAGAACGGTTCGAAATAAAAAAGTTTATTGTTGCCCTCGTGGCCCCTTAGGATTTAATCAACATTTCTATGCCGAAAACCACAGCCAAAAAATCTCCCACGAAACGCAAGCCAAACGCTGCGTTCATGAAACCGATGCAGCCCGATGACAAGCTCGCCGCCGTTGTTGGCAGCAAGCCCATTCCACGCTCTGAAATCACCAAAAAGGTTTGGGATTACATCAAGAAGCATGGCCTGCAGGACAAAAAGAAACGCACCCAGATCAATGCCGATGACAACATGCGCGCCATCTTCGGTGGCAAGAGCAACGTCACGATGTTTGAAATGACGAAGCTGGTGAACCAGCACATGAAGTAACCCCAAGCTTCCAAAATTTCTACGAGAGCCCGGCGTTTTTGCGACCGGGCTCTTTTATTTTCATCCGGCGGCTTCCTTCCCCGCGCTGGACTTGACCGCGACGCAGGACGAAGGATGTTTCCCAAGTGAAGAAATTCCTCGTTCTAGCCGCCGCGATGTTGATCTGCGGTCATCATGCTTTCGCCGAACTCAACTGGCTGACCGATTACAACGCCGCCAAGTCGAAGGCGAAAACCGACAACAAATTAATGCTGCTCGATTTCACCGGCTCCGATTGGTGCATCTGGTGCAAAAAGTTGAACGCGGAAGTCTTTTCGACCCCGCGGTTTCAGGAATACGCGGCCAAGAATCTCGTGCTGCTTGAACTTGATTTTCCGCGCGCGAAAACTTTAGCGCCCGCGCTCAAGCAACAGAACACCCAACTCGCCGGTCAATACAGCATTGAAGGATTTCCCACCGTGATCGTGCTCGATTCCAGCGGCAAACAAGTTGGAACCCTGGGTTACATGGAAGGCGGCCAGGACGCCTTCATCGCGGCCCTGGAGAAACTGCGCAAAGGTTAGCTTAGCGCCGGCTGCGTCTTCGCGGCGAGAAACGCGCGTTGTAATACTTCCGCGAGATCGCGGCGCGAGAATGGCTTGGGAAGGGCGGCGCGAAATCCGAGCTGCAGAAATTCCGCCAGCGCCGCTTCATCCGAATAGCCGCTGCAAATGATCGCGACAATTTGCGGGTCGAGGACGCGCAGTCGATCGATCGTCGCCAGCCCGCCCATGCCGCCGCGGATCGTGGCATCGAGAATAACCGCGTGGAAATTTTCGCCGCGACGCAGCGCGCGCTCGTAGGTCTTGATCGCCTCCACTCCGTCCGGCACCGCCGTGACGTCGTAACCGAGCGTCATGAGCAACTGCGAAGTGAGATCGCGGATTCCCTCTTCGTCATCCATCACCAGCACGCGCAAGTTGCTCGACGAACTGCCGGTGGCCGCCGAAGGCGCCCGCTTCGGCAGCGGCTCGACCTTGGTCGCGGGCAGGAAAAACGAAAAGGTCGCGCCATTGCTCGACGTTTGTTGGAGATGAAGAAGACCACCGTGCTTCTTGATAATGGAAAAGCTGATCGATAAGCCCAGCCCGCTGCTGACCGGTTTGGTCGTAAAATAGGGATCGAAAATTTTCGAGACCAAATCTTCCGACACCCCATTGCCGCAATCTGCCACGCAAACTTTGACGTAACGGCCGGCCGGCAGGAGCGAGCCCGGCTTCGCTTCCAGCGTGACGTTGCGCGCGGAGACCTCCACCGTTCCGCCGTGGGGCATCGCCTCGCGCGCATTGATCATGAGCGCGTTCACGACTTGCTCGATTTGTGCGCCGTCCACTTCCGCGCGCCATAAATCCGGCGGGATATCGATGTCGGCGCGCAGGTTCGAGCCGTGCAGGGAAAAATTTGCCGCCTTCACCAGCAGCGCCGACATGCCGACGACTTTCTTCACCGGCGAACCGCCCTTCGAAAAAGTGAGGAGCTGGCTGGAGAGATGCGCGGCCTGCTGCGCCGCCTGTCCCGCCTTTGAGAGAAACGAGAGAAGTCCCTTGCTGTCTTCCGGTGCTTCCAGTTGGGCGAGGCCGATGTTGCCGGAAATAACCGTGAGAATGTTATTCAGGTCATGCGCGATTCCGCCCGCGAGCGTGCCGAGCGATTCCAGCTTCCCGGTGGTCAGGCGATCATCGGCGAAGCGTTTTCGTTCCGAGATATCGCGGAAGAAAGCCGAGACGCCGCCATCGCTGTAATAGGCGTGCACTTCGAACCATTGCGCGCTCAGGGGATCGGCGGTTTCAAATTCGACCGGCTCCTGCGTGTCGAGGACGCGTCGAAGATTTGTCTCAAAAGGCGTCCCGAGAAATGCGGGGAATTTCTCCCAGAAGACGCCGCCGAAGAGTTCTCCACGGGCACGAGTTAACAAGCTTTCGGCGACCGGGTTCAAATAACTAAAGCGCGAGTTGGCATCGAGAGCAAAGAATCCGTCCGTCGTATTCTCGAGAATGTTTTCCATCCGCCGCGCCGACTCCTGTAGTTTTTGGCGCACGGAATTTCGGTCCGACAAATTGTTAACGTGTCTCTCCGCCACTGCCAGACGAACATTGAGGAATGGCAGATCGATCGGCTTCGTCAAGTAATCGTTCGCGCCGGCGGCCAGGGCTTTTTCCAAGTCCTCGCGATCGTTCTTCGCGGTGACGAGTAGGATGAACATTTCGTCGCCCCGCTCGCGTTGACGCAACTCGCGACAAAATTCGACCCCGCTCTTTCCCGGCAACATCCAGTCCAGAATCAGAAATGGATATTTCTCCTCGCTCAGGGCGCGCTCAGCTTCTTCCGCGCTACCGCAGGCCGTCACGGTATGACCGCGTTGTTCCAGGACGCGCGCCAACGCTCTGCGGCTATCTTCCTGATCTTCCACCAGCAGAATCTTCATCTTAAGCCGGAATTGGGCAGCAAAGTGGCTCCGCCCCCACAGGCGGGAGCGGCTCCAAGATCGAGTTCCATTATTTTACCTGAGCAAGTTGATTGCCAACCCACTCCGCTTCCTGCGGAAAAAGTCGGCCGGTTGCACACGGCATTCCCTCTGCTAAGTAACCCGCAACTTTCCTTCTGAGTTCGCTGTGATTTCTCGTGTCATTCTCGCCACCGTTTTCTTTGCCATGGGGGCAATGGCCCAAACCGCGCCCCCGCCACCACCTCCCTCTCCGAAACCGAAGCCGCCGCCCGAGCCATCGCTCACGGTCAGTTTGGTGCGTGTCGACGGCCCCTACATCGCTCTAACCTTCGATGACGGACCGAACGAAAAGCTGACGCCCCGCCTGCTCGATTTACTCGCGCAACATCACATCAAGGCCACTTTCTTCGTCGTGGGCGAAAACGCGGCGGAGTATCCGGACATTTTGCGTCGCGCCGTGCGCGAGGGCCATGAAATCGGCAACCACAGCTGGTCGCATCCGAATTTTGCCAAGATGGGCGACGACGCCGTCCGCAGCCAGATCAGTCGGACCGCGAACGCGATCACCGCAGCCATCGGTTCGCGGCCCACACTCTTGCGCCCGCCCTATGGCGCCGTCACGACGCGCCAAAAACATTTCATTCACGACGAGCTCGGCTACCAGATCATTCTCTGGGAGGTCGATCCGCTCGACTGGAAAAGACCCGGCCCCGCCGTCGTGACGAGCCGAATCGTAAAAGAGACGAAGCCCGGCTCGATCGTCCTCGCCCATGACATTCACGCGCAAACCATCGAGGCCATGCCGGAAACTTTGAACCAACTGGAGGCCAGGGGATTCAAATTCGTCACGGTTTCGGAACTTTTGAAAATGGCGAAGGCGGAGCCGGCGAAAATTCCCGCGGCGAGCGCCTCCGCCGCGCCATTCATCACCCCCACGCCCACCCCCGCAGCCTCTCCGAACGGTTGACAACGCGATGATTGCCGATCGTTATCTGCAGCTTCGAGCCGAGCTTGAGACTGCGATGATCGGTTTGCTGCGGCTCGCGGTGGAATTGCAGCGCGGCGGCTCTTCCGCGGACACGTTGCACGGCCTGCTCAGCGACATTCGCGAACCGCTTCTTTTCGTCGTCGTCGGCGAAGTGAAAGCAGGAAAATCGTCCCTCCTGAACGCGCTCTTCGGCCGTGAATTTGCCAAGGCCGACGTTCTGCCCGCGACCGATCGTATCTGCATTTTCCGCTACGGCGACGAAGAAAAAACGGTCGACGTCTCGCCACAATTGATCGAGCGCTTTCTCCCGATCGATTTCCTCCGCGATTTCAACGTCGTCGACACGCCCGGGACGAACACGATGGTGGCGGAACATCAGCAAATCACCGAGAAATTCGTGCCGCGCGCCGACCTCGTGCTCTTTGTCTTTTCAGTCACCAACCCGTGGACGCAATCGGCCTGGGAACTTCTCAATTTGGTCCAGAAACGCTGGCTGAAACATGTTGTTTTCGTCCTGCAACAATCGGACTTGCGCGACGCGGCCGAGGTTGAGGTCATTCGCCGTCACCTTTCCGACACGGCGATGCAGAAACTGGGCTTCGCGCCGCCGATCTTTGCCGTTTCCGCGAAGCAATCGTTGCTCGCTCGCGCCGGGGTGGGCGACGCTGAAGCGCTCGTCCGCAGCAGCGGTTTCACTGCGCTCGAGGAACAAATAGGGCGCGTTGTGACCGACGCGAGCGAGCGCATGACCAAACTGCAATCAGCGTGGAAGACGTCGAAAATATTACTTGGTGAAATCGCAGGCGACCTTCGTTCCGCTTTTGCACTGATCGCGCGCGATGAGGAGCGGCTGCAACGAATCACGGAATTTTTGCAGGCGCGCAAAGAACAGACCTTGCGGCAGGTGCACGGATTTTCGCGCGGGATCGAGCAGGCTTGTCGCGAATGTGCTCGGGAAGGCACGCGCCTGCTCGAGCAGAGATTGAATTTTTGGACGACTTTCAAATTGATCTGGCGACGGGACGGCTGGCAGCGCGAGTTCCAAGGCGAAATGGAAGGGAAACTCCGCGCGATCATTGAACCGCAAATCGAAAACGCGGTGCAATTGCTCGAAACCGATTTGCGCGGAATTTGGCCGCAACTCCAGGACATGATCGAAGCGCATTTTGGGAGCGATCTTCAAGCGCAGGCGCCGCGCACGCCGCCCGATTTCGCGCGGCAACGTCGCGAGTTGCTGAACGGCATTCAATTGACCTTGGCGGAGCGAATCAGCGGTCGCGGGATCGAAGAGCAACTGGCGGCGATCTTTCGCGAAACCTCTGATCGCTTGCGCATCCCGGCTGGCCTCGTCGCCGCCGGCGGATTGGTCGCGGTCATTGCCGCCATGAGCAGTGCGGCGGTCGCCGATGTGACTGGTATTCTCGCGATTTCGGCCGCGCTTTTGGGCACGTTCGTGGCCCATCGCCAGCGCCAAAAAATCCTCGAGACCTACGGGGTGCAAATGGAAGCGAAGAGGGGCGAACTCGTCGCCGCGATCGAGAGCCAGATCACGCACGCGATCGAAATCTTTTATCGGGAAATTGGCGGCGCCTTTCAGCCATTGGCCGCATTCTGCGTGGCGCAACGGCGCCAGCACGCGCCGATGATCGAGCGGGTGTCGGATCTCGAGAAAACGTTCGACGCGCTGCGCGGTCGATTGCCGACCGAGAACGCCGACGCTACGGCCTAGCGCGCGCTACCGCCGGCTTTCTGCGCGAGCCGCGACTCGGCCTGGTGTTTGGCGATGACGAAATGATTATTGTCGCCGTAGGTTCGCCACGGCCCGGGCGCGACATCGCGCACTTCCACAAACTGCCAGTCGATCACGTCTGTCGGACTGAGCCCAAGATAATCCCGGACGGCCGGAGAAACATCGAGCCCCGCGCCCCGGTTCAAATTGGGTTTCGGCCGCTCGTTTTGGAACACATACTGAAAATGATCGGTCCGAAACGGTCCGCAATCTTCCCATTGCGCGTAGCAAATGCGATTGCCTTTCCTGATCGCTATCCAGCGATCTTTGCAGACCGATCTCCCCTGCTCGGTGTAGGCCTGCTTGAACCAGGGAATGACGAGCGGCGCCTCGGGCTTGAACTGCCCATGAGTGACGTCGTTATACGGCAGCGCAAAATAAAACGGGTTCTGACGCGGCGTGAAGGCGACCGGAATGTAATTGCGCCGAGAGGAAGTATCAGGGTTATCGAAGCCGCCGTAGTTCGCCGTCCAGTTCGCGTCCCACGAACTTTTGTGATTCGGCACGGGGTTGTTGGCCGAAGCTTGCTCGCCCACCCAGAAAACCGTGGTGACAATATTCGTCTTCCACGGATAACGCGTGGTCGAACTGGTGCGCGACGCGGTCGGCACGAACACCTGCGGCTCCACTTTCAGGAGAGCCTGCTCGCGCAATTTCCGCGCGTATTTCGCGAAATCAGCCGAACTTTCGTAAGGCGATTGCGCGATGGCCGGGAGACCGCCGGTCACAGCCAATATTGAAACAAGGACGATTTTCCGCATTGGCTCGGTTTTGGATTATCGAGAAAACAGGCGCGCCGGCAAGCGCATTCACCCCGTGGGAGAACGGTCTGGCGCGGCGCAACCTACCAGCGGAGCAGCATTTGTTCCAGTGACTAGCCGCGATTCAGCAAGGTATCGTGCCGGAAGCGCTCGTCCGGCGCCGGGTAATCGAGCGTGTAATGCAATCCGCGGCTCTCTTTCCGCGTCAGCGCGCTGTCGACGATGAGGGCGGCCACGGTGGCGAGATTCCGCAGTTCGAGCAAATCGAGCGAAACTTTGAAATTCCAGTAAAACTCGTGGATTTCCCGCTGCAAATTTCGCAGGCGCGCGGCCGCCCGCTGCAACCGCTTATCGGTCCGGACGATGCCGACGTAGTCCCACATCAACCGTCGAATTTCGTCCCAGTTATGATAAATCACGACCAGCTCGTCGACGTCCTGCACCGCGCCCGCGACCCACGGGGGGAGCACGATTTCCTGCTGCGCTGGCACCGCTTGCTCACCCAACCGCAAAGCCAGCCGATGCGCCACCACCACGCCTTCCAAGAGCGAATTGCTCGCGAGCCGGTTCGCGCCGTGCAACCCCGTGCAGGCCACTTCTCCGATCGCATACAATCCGCGCAGCGTGCTCGCGCCATTCACGTCAGTTTTGATCCCGCCGCATTGATAATGCGCCGCGGGCACCACCGGGATCGGTTGTTTGCTCATATCGATCCCGAGACCGAGCAGCGTCTCGAAAATGTGCGGAAAACGTTCCCGCAAAAACGATTCCGGTCTTTGCGTGATGTCGAGGTAGACGCAGGTCGCGCCGGTGCGCTTGATCTCGGCATCGATCGCCCGCGCCACGATATCGCGGGGTGCGAGCGAGCCGCGCGGATCATCGCGGGAAATGAAATCTTCGCCCCGCCCGTTCCGTAGGACGCCACCTTCGCCGCGCACCGCCTCGCTGATCAGGAATGAGCGCGCCTGCGGATGGAAGAGACACGTCGGATGAAATTGCACGAACTCCATGTCCGCGATCGTCGCACCCGCGCGCCACGCCATCGCGACGCCGTCGCCGGTCGCGACCGATGGGTTCGTGGTATAGAGATAAACTTTCCCGCATCCGCCCGTCGCCAGCACCACGCGGTCGCTCCGGATCGTTTCCACCGTTCCCGTGTTCTCGTCGAGCGCATAAAGTCCGAGCACGCGATCTTCCGCCGCGTAACCGAGTTTGGCCGCGGTGATCAGATCGATCGCCATCCAATTCTCGAGCAATTCGACCTGCGGGGAACGCGCCAGTTCGGCGAGCAGCGCATGCTCGATTTCGCGCCCGGTGACGTCCTGCACATGCAACACACGCCGCTTGGAATGTCCGCCCTCGCGTCCGAGATCAAGTTCGCGGTGACCGGAAATTTCGCGTTCGTCAAAGTGCACGCCAATTTCCTGCAATTCGCGGATCGCTTCGGGCGCTTCCGTAATGATCGTGCGCACGACCGCTTCGTCACATAAGCCGGCGCCGGCCACGAGCGTATCGCGAACGTGGAGTTCAAAGGAATCTTCGTCGCTCGTCACGCAGGCAATCCCGCCCTGCGCCCAGGTCGTGCTGGAATCGCTGCCTCGGCGCTTGGTGATGACGGCAACGCGCCCGAGACGCGCGGCCTTCAGCGCGAAACTCAAGCCCGCGATGCCGCTGCCGACGACGACGAAATCGACTTCCTTCATCCCAGTCGCAAATTATCGATCAATCGCGTTTTGCCGATAAAAACCGCCAATGCGAGCAGAGCTTTTGGCGTCACCGTCGCCAGCGGCTGCAAAGTGTCGGCGTCCACCATGCTGATGTAATCGACGCGCGCACTGTCGATTTCACCCATCATTTTCTCCGCGAGCGCAATCAGCTTAGCCGCCGACGTTTCACCGTTTTCGACCTGCGCTCTCACGGCAAGAGCGGCACGACGCAAAACCGTCGCCTCTTTCCGCTCCTGCCCGTTCAAGTATTGATTGCGCGAGCTCAACGCCAGCCCATCCCCTTCCCGCACTGTCGGCGCCCCGATGATCTCGATTGGAAAATTTAAATCGCGCACCAGCCGTCGCATCAGCGCGAGTTGCTGAAAATCTTTCTCGCCGAAGATCGCAATGTCCGGGCGCACGAGATGAAAGAGTTTGCTCACGACCGTGCAGACGCCGCGAAAATGACCGGGGCGCGAAGCCCCGCAGAGCCCCGCAGATAGTGACGTCTCCTCGACCGTAACCGAGCGGTCCGGCAAATACATTTCGTCGACGCGCGGCCGAAAAAGAACGTCGACGCCAGCGGCGCGGCACGCCTCTTCATCCGCGATCTCAGGTCGTGGATATTTTTCGAAATCAGCGCCGGCTTCAAACTGCAACGGATTGACAAAAATGCTGACGGTCACGTCGCCTGCTTCTCCAATCGTGGCGCGGGCCAGACGCACCAGTTCCAAATGACCGCGATGCAGTGCTCCCATCGTCGGCACGAGCGCGCAGCGTTCACGGCGCGCCCGCCCCAGCGCGGCCATCTCGGTCACGGTCGTGATTGTTTTCACCGCGCAAGCTCCGTCGGTTCCAGCCAAAGCGCCTGTCGGCCCACGGCAAATCGGCGGTGCTGAAATTTGCGCCAGCCCGCTCGTTCGGCCAGCGCGCGCATTTCACGAAAGGAAAATGCGCGCGCCGCCGAGAGACGCCCGTCCGTCTTCGTCATCGGTGCACGATAAATCAGCGCCGTCACCAGCCAGACACCAAAACTCAGCAATCGACCGCGGCGCAGATCTCCCACCAGCACGGCCCCGCGCGAAAGTTCCGCGCACTTCCGCAGAACGCGCACCGCGTCGTCCTCGCTGAAATGGTGCAGCGCGAGTGAGCACAGGACGATGTCGTATTGACCGCTGCAGGCGAACAAGTCGGCCTGCGCCAAATTGATTTCCGGATAATCGCGGCTCAACTCGCGCGCGATTTCGATCGTCGCCGGCATCTGATCGATCGCCATCACGCTGACTCGCACGCCCTTCGCCCGTGCCAGATCCACGGTGAGTCGCGGAATGTCGCCGGAAGCCGTGGCCAGGTCGAGAATGGTGACGTCGTCGCGCAGCCAGCGGCGCAGAAATTTTCGCACCAGTCGATGGCTGCCAAACCAGCGATTGAGCGAGCGAAGATTGGCGAGGTCGCGTTTGAGCTCGCGCGAAACCGGCTGCGGCCGATCCATCAATTCCGGCGTCGCCGGATCGAACTTCCGCTTCAAACTAGGAGGCCAGAAATTTGCCCCAGCCGTCCGGCAACTCAGCCGTTTCCACTCCGCTCGCGATCCGGCCTTCAAACTCGGCGCGAAAACTGGTCGACGTGCCGTAGACCATGATGGCATCCTCCGCGCCTTCGACGCGCAAGGCATGGGCGACGCCCGGTGGAATGACGATGCCGACGTTATTCGCGCCGCGATGATTATCGCC